>NZ_JBAKHP010000032.1:0-64403 GCF_036902745.1 Micromonospora sp. CPCC 205554
GGCGACCGACAGCGCGTGGACGTGGCGGCCGAGGCCACCGACGAGCACCGGCGGGTACTCCCACGACAGCATCAGGATGCGCCGGGTCCGGGGCCCGGCCCCGGCCGGCGACGGCGGGGCCGGGCGGGAGGTGAGGGTGGGCCGGTGGAGCCGTCCGTCGCGGTGGCGGGCTGAGCGCCGACCCGCAGAGTGGTCACGTCGATCTCCGTCCATGCATGGTGAGGCACGCCGGCATCGGTGGCGGCGACGAGCGGTGGTGGTGAGGGGTGGCCGAACGGCCGGGCGGACCCGCGCGCGCGTGGGCCCGGATCCAGGAAAGTCCATCCGCCGCCGGTCCGCATCTCGAAAAGGGCGATCGTGACGGATGACACCCGAACGTCTGTCCGGACTCAGGAGGGCGGATTCGGTTACGGTCCGAACGGGTGGATTGACGGGGGGTACGACGGGGCATCACCGGCGTGCGCATCGGCGGTGCCCCCTGTCCGATGCGCTCACGATCATGGGCCGAAGGAGCGACATGCAGGTCTGGCCGGGCGAGAGCTACCCCCTCGGCGCCACGTACGACGGGATGGGCACCAACTTCGCGATCTTCTCCGAGGTGGCGGAGAAGATCGAGCTGTGCCTGTTCGACGAGTGGGACATCGGCACCGAGCGCCGGGTGGAGCTGCGCGAGGTCGACGCGTACGTCTGGCACGCCTACATCCCCGGCGTGGAGCCCGGCCAGCGCTACGGCTACCGGGTGCACGGGCCGTGGAACCCGGCCGAGGGGCTGCGCTGCAATCCGCACAAGCTGCTGCTCGACCCGTACGCGAAGGCGGTCGACGGGGAGGTCACCTGGCACCCGTCGGTCTACGACTACGAGGTCGGCGGCGACCCGGACCGGATGAACACCGCCGACTCGGCGCCGTACATGCCGAAGTCGGTGGTGGTGAACCCGTACTTCGACTGGGGCAACGACCGGCCGCCGCGCACCCCGTACCACCACTCGGTGATCTACGAGGCGCACGTGCGCGGCCTGACCATGCGCCACCCGGGCATCCCGGAGGAGTTGCGCGGCACGTACTCGGCGATCGCCTCCCCGGTGATGATCGAGCACTTCAAGCGGCTCGGTGTGACGGCCGTCGAGCTGATGCCGGTGCACGAGTTCGTGCACGACCACCGCCTGGCCGACCTGGGGCTGCGCAACTACTGGGGCTACAACACCATCGGCTTCTTCGCCCCGCACCACGGCTACTCCGCGCTGGGCCGCCTGGGCCAGCAGGTGCAGGAGTTCCGGGGCATGGTCAAGGCGCTGCACGCCGCAGGCATCGAGGTCATCCTCGACGTGGTCTACAACCACACCGCCGAGGGCAACCACCTCGGCCCGTCGCTGAGCTTCAAGGGCATCGACACGCCGAGCTACTACCGGCTCTCCGAGGAAGACCGGCGCTACTTCGTCGACTACACCGGCACCGGCAACAGCCTCAACGTGCGCAGCCCGCACTCGCTGCAACTGATCATGGATTCGCTGCGCTACTGGGTCACCGAGATGCACGTCGACGGCTTCCGGTTCGACCTGGCCGCCACGCTGGCCCGCGAGTTCTACGAGGTGGACCGGCTGTCCACGTTCTTCGAGGTGGTGCAGCAGGACCCGGTGGTCGGCCGGGTCAAGCTCATCGCCGAGCCGTGGGACGTCGGCCCCGGCGGCTACCAGGTCGGCAACTTCCCGCCGCAGTGGACCGAGTGGAACGGCAAGTACCGCGACACCGTACGCGACTTCTGGCGCGGCGAGCCGGCCACGCTCGCCGAGTTCGCCTCCCGCATCTCCGGCTCCGCCGACCTCTACCAGGACGACGGCCGCCGCCCGTTCCACAGCATCAACTTCGTCACCTGCCACGACGGGTTCACCCTGGCCGACCTGGTCTCGTACAACGACAAGCACAACGACGCCAACGGCGAGGACAACCGGGACGGGGAGAGCCACAACCGGTCCTGGAACTGCGGCGTCGAGGGCGAGACCGACGACCCGGGCGTGCTCGCGCTGCGGGCCCGGCAGCGGCGCAACTTCCTGGCCACGCTGATCCTGTCCCAGGGCGTGCCGATGCTCGGCCACGGCGACGAGCTGGGCCGGACCCAGCGCGGCAACAACAACGCCTACTGCCAGGACAGCGAGATCGCCTGGGTGGACTGGGACCGGGCCGACACCGGCCTGCTGGACTTCGTCCGCCGGCTCACCGAGTTCCGCAACCGGCACCAGGTGTTCCGCCGCCGCCGGTTCTTCACCGGCCTGCCGGTGGGCGGCCGGGCCGCCGGCTCCGGGCTGCCGGACCTGGCCTGGTACACCCCGGACGGCCGGGAGATGACCGGCGAGGACTGGGGCAACGACTTCGGCCGCTCGGTGGCCCTGTTCGTCAACGGCGACGGCATCGGCGAACGCGGCCAGTACGGCCAGCGCCACCGGGACAGCTCCTTCCTGCTGCTGTTCAACGCGCACGACGCGCCGCTGGACTTCACGCTGCCCGGCGAGGAGTTCGGCACCCGGTGGGAGCTGGTGATCAGCACCGCGGAACCGGATCCGGAGAAGACGACGCTCGTCGACGCGGGCGGCACGGTCTGCGTGCCGGACCGCTCGCTGCTGGTCCTGGAGAGGACGGCCTGACCGATGTCCCACACCCCCCGCTCGACCTACCGGGTGCAGGTGCGTCCCGGCTTCGACCTGGACGCCACGGCCGAGCTGGCGGGCTACCTCGCCGCGCTCGGCGTCACCCACCTCTACACCGCGCCCCTGCTCACCGCCATCCCCGGCTCCACGCACGGCTACGACGTGGCCGACCACCGCGCGGTCAACCCGCAGCTCGGCGGCGAGCCCGCCCGGGCGCGGCTGGTCCGGGCGCTGCGCGCGGCCGGACTGGGCCTGGTCGTGGACATCGTGCCCAACCACGCCGGGGTGGCCCGCCCCGAGGCCAACCCGGCCTGGTGGGACGTGCTGCGCCGGGGACGCGACTCGGCGTACGCGCGCTGGTTCGACATCGACTGGGACCGCGGTCGGCTGCTGCTGCCGGTGCTCGCCGACACCGCCGACGCGCTCGACGACCTGAAGCTCGTCGACGGGGAGCTGCGCTACCACGAGCACCGCTTCCCGGTCGCCGACGGCACCGGCGACGGGACGCCACGGCAGGTGCACGACCGGCAGCACTACGAGCTGGTGAACTGGCGGCGCGGCGACGCCGAGCTGACGTACCGCCGGTTCTTCGCCGTGTCCGACCTGGCCGGCCTGCGGGTGGAGGACCCGGAGGTCTTCGACGCCACCCACGCGGAGATCCTGCGCTGGGTCGACGCCGGGGAGGTCGACGGCATCCGCGTCGACCACCCGGACGGGCTGCGCGACCCGGCCGGCTACCTGGCCCGGTTGCGCGCCGCCGCGCCGGAGCACTGGCTGGTGGTGGAGAAGATCCTGGAGTACGGCGAGGACCTGCCGGACTGGCCGGTCGACGGCACCACCGGCTACGACGCGCTGGCCGCCGTGTCCGGGCTGTTCGTCGACCCGGACGCCGAACCCGAGTTCACCACGCTCGACGGCCGGCTGACCGGGCGGTACACCTCCTGGGCCGACCTGACGCACGCCACCAAGCTGGAGGCCGCCACCCGGCTGCTCGCCGCCGAGCTGACCCGCCTGGCCGCGCTCGTGCCGGAGCTGCCGGGCGAGCAGGTCCGCGCCGCCCTGGCCGAGCTGGCCGCGTGCTTCCCGGTCTACCGCGGCTACCCGCCCGAGGGCGCCCGCCACCTGGCCGCCGCCCGTAGCGAGGCCGGCCGCCGCCGCCCCGACCTGACCGGCGTGCTGGACGCGGTCACCGCGCGGCTGCGCGACCCCGGCCACGAGCTGGCCGCCCGGTTCCCGCAGCTCACCGGCGCGGTGATGGCCAAGGGCGTGGAGGACACCGCGTACTACCGATGGAGCCGGTTCGTCGCCCTCAACGAGGTCGGCGGCAGCCCGGCCCACTTCGGCGTGCCCCCGGCCGAGCTGCACCGCTTCGCCGCCACCCGGCACGTGCGCTGGCCGGCCAGCATGACCGCGCTCTCCACCCACGACACCAAGCGCGGCGAGGACGTCCGCGCCCGGCTCGCGGTGCTGTCCGAGCTGCCCGGCCGCTGGGCCGAGCGGGTCGCCGACTGGATGTCCCGCGCGCCGCTGGCCGACCCCGCGCTGGCCCACCTGCTCTGGCAGACCGCCGTCGGGGCGTGGCCGATCGAACGGGAACGACTGCACGGGTACGCCGAGAAGGCCGCCCGGGAAGCCTCGGTCACCACCAGCTGGGCCGACCCGGACCCGGCCTTCGAGCACGAGCTGCACGCCCTGGTCGACCGGATGTACGACGACCCGGAACTGCACGCCCAGATCACCGCGTTCGCCGCCGAGATCACCCCGCCCGGCTGGTCCAACGCGCTCGGGCAGAAGCTGGTGCAGCTCGCCATGCCCGGCGTGCCCGACGTCTACCAGGGCACCGAGCTGTGGGAGAACTCGCTCGTCGACCCGGACAACCGGCGGCCGGTCGACTTCGCCGTACGCCGGGACATGCTGGCCCGGCTCGACGCCGGCTGGCGGCCGGCGGTGGCCGGCGACGGCGCGGCCAAGCTGCTCGTGGTGTCCCGGACGCTGCGGCTGCGCCGCGACCGCCCGGACCTGTTCGGCGGCTACCGGCCGGTGCCGGTGCGCGGCCCGGGCGCCGCGCACGCGGTGGCCTTCGACCGGGGCGGCGCGGTCGCGGTGGCGACCCGGCTGCCGCTGCGGCTGGCCCGCTCGGGCGGCTGGCGGGACACGACCGTGTCACTTCCCGTTCATCAGTGCACCGACTTGTTCACCGGGCGGGTCTACAGTGGTTCTGAGCTGCTCCTGGATGATCTGCTGAGCACCTATCCCGTCGCCCTCCTCGCACCCACCGACTCTGTGGAGGCCGCCGCATGACCGAGTTCACGGTGTGGGCGCCCGAGGCCGCGCGGGTGCGGCTGCGCCTGCCCGGCGTCGCCGACCACGCGATGCGTCCCGGGCCGGACGGCTGGTGGCGGGTCGAGGTGCCCGGCGCCGGGCCGGGCACCGACTACGCGTTCCTGCTCGACGACGACGACCAGGCACTGCCCGACCCCCGCTCGGCCTGGCAGCCGGCCGGGGTGCACGGGCCCAGCCGGCTCTACGACCACGCCGCGTTCGGCTGGACCGACGCCGCCTGGACCGGCCGGCAGCTGCCCGGCAGCGTGCTGTACGAGCTGCACATCGGCACGTTCACCCTCCAGGGCACGTTCGACGCGGCGATCGCCAAGCTCGACCACCTGGTCGACCTCGGCGTGGACATGGTCGAGCTGCTGCCGGTCAACGCGTTCAACGGCGACTACAACTGGGGCTACGACGGCGTCTGCTGGTACGCCCCGCACGAGCCGTACGGCGGCCCGGACGGCCTGAAACGGTTCGTCGACGCCGCCCACGCCAAGGGCCTGGGGGTGATCCTCGACGTCGTCTACAACCATTTCGGGCCCTCCGGGGCCTACGCGCCGCGGTTCGCGCCGTACCTCACCGAGCAGAGCAACACCTGGGGCCGCACCGTCAACCTGGACGGCCCGCACTCCGACGGGGTGCGCCGCTACATCGCCGACAGCGTGCTGGGCTGGCTGCGCGACTACCACGTCGACGGGCTGCGGCTGGACGCCGTGCACGCCATGCCGGACGGCCGGGCCGTGCACTGGCTGGAGGAGGTCGCCGCCGAGGTGGAGGCGCTGTCGACACACCTCGGGCGGCCGCTGTCGCTGATCGCCGAGAGCGACCTCAACGACCCGCGCCTGATCACGCCCCGCGAGGCGGGCGGGTACGGCCTGCACGCCCAGTGGAACGACGACGCCCACCACGCGCTGCACACGCTGCTCACCGGCGAGCGGCAGGGCTACTACGGCGACTTCGGCTCCCTGGAATGCCTCACCGACGTGCTGACCGGCGGGTTCTTCCACACCGGCACCTGGTCCAGCTTCCGCGGCCGCAGCCACGGCCGCCCGGTCGACCGGCAGCGCACGCCCGGCCACCGCTTCGTGGCGTACCTGCAGAACCACGACCAGATCGGCAACCGGGCCACCGGCGACCGGATCTCCGCCACGCTGTCGCCCGGCCTGCTGCGGGTCGGCGCGACGCTGCTGATGACCGCGCCGTTCACGCCGATGCTGTTCATGGGGGAGGAGTGGGCGGCCTCCACGCCGTGGCAGTTCTTCACCAGCCACCCGGAGCCGGAACTCGCGGCGGCGGTGGCCACCGGCCGCAGGCGGGAGTTCGCCGGCCACGGCTGGGCCACCGACGACGTGCCCGACCCGCAGGACCCGCAGACGTTCCTGCGGTCCCGGCTGGACTGGGCGGAGCTGGACAAGCCGGAGCACCGCGAGACGTACGACCTGTACCGGCGGCTGATCGCGCTGCGCCGGTCCCGGGCCGACCTGTCCGACCCCCGGCTGGACCGGGTCGACGTACGCCACGGCGACCGGTTCCTGGTGATGCGGCGCGGCGACACGCTCGTGGTGGCGAACCTGGTCGGCCGGGCGCAGCGGATCAACCTGCCCGGGGTGGTACGCCGGGTGCTGCTCGCCACGTCCGAGGGCGTCACGGTCATGCGCGACGGCGTCGAGCTGCCGCCGGAGTCGGCCGCGATCGTGGCGCTCTGACCGTCTCACCGGTGAAGTTTGCGCCCTACCGCCGCTGCGTCGGCGTGACCGAGCTCGTCGAGCAGCGCCAGCGACCGTCGCCAGGCGTCCCGGGCCGCGTCCGGCCGCCCGGCCGCGGCCCACGTGTCGCCGAGGTGGTCCAGCACGATGCCCTCGGCATGCCGGTCACCGATCTCGGCGAACAGGGCGAGAGCCTGGTGGAAACAGTCGACCGCCTGGTCGTACTCGCCGAGGTGGTGGTGGGCGAAGCCGATGCTGTCCCACGTGTTCGCCTGCCCGTACGCGCTCCCGGCCTGCTCGGACAGGGCGAGCGCCCGGCGGCAGAACGTGATCGCGTCGTGGTGCTCGCCGAGCTGCGAGTGGTACCAGCCGATCGCGTTGAGCGCGACCGCCTGCTTGAGCGGGCTCCCGACCCGTTCGTAGAGGGCGAGGCTCCGCCGGGCGTGCGGCAGGGCCTCGCGGGGCCGCCGCTGCCGGTCGTGGAGCATGCTGAGGTCGAAGTGGGTGTGCGCCCGCCCCTCGTCGTCGCCCAGGGCGGCGAACAGGTCCAGCGCCGCGAGCAGGTTGCGCTGCGCCTCGGCGTACCGGCCGAGGTTGGAGCAGGCCCCGGCGAGGAGCCGGTGCGCCTGGGCCTGCGCCGGGCGGTCACCCGAGCGTCCGGTCGCCTCGACCGCCCGGCGGGCCACCGCGGCCCAGTCGTGCCAGTGGCCCTGCCTGTCGAAGTACGTGGCCAGGGTCCACGAGAGCTGCCCGGCAGCGGCGTCGAGGCCGTTGCCGGCCGCGTACTCGATGGTCGCCATGAGCACCTGGTGCTCGCGGGTGAACCAGGCCAGCGCCGCCGCCAGGTCGTCGAGCCGTTCGGCGGTCACCCCCGGCGCGGCGGGGGTGAGGGTCAGCGGGTCGCGCTGCGGGGACAGGAGCAGTGCGGCCGCGTGTGCCGTGTGCAGGTGGTGGTCGACCAGCCGGCACAGCGCGGGCCGGGAACCGGCCCGATCACCTGTCGCCCGCTCGACCGCGAAACTCCGGACCAGGTCGTGCATGCGGTACCGGCCCGCGACGTGCTCCTGCACGAGATGCGCGTCGACCAGCTCGCGCAGCGACGGGCGCAGCTCGTCCGGCGCGCGGGCGGTCAGGCTTGCCACCGCGGCCCGGCTGATGTCCGGGCCCGGGGCGAGGCCGAGCAGCGTGAACACCTCCGCCGCGGCCGGCGTGAGCGCCGCGAGCGAGCGGGACAGCACCACGCGCAGGTTCGTCGTCGCCTCGTCGCCGGCCAGCGCGTCCAGCGGGCGGACCGCCGTGGTCAGCTCCGCCGCGACCGACGACAGCGGGAGGTCGGGGTGAAGCGCCGCACGGGCCGCCACGATCCCGAGCGCCAGCGGCAGACCCCCGCAGAAGCGCATGATGTCCGCGACGGCGTCCGGGTGCCCCGCCACCCGTGCGGCACCCACCTGCCGGACGATCAGCTCGTGGGCCTCGTCGTCGGGCAGCACGTCCAGCGGCAGCGGTCGCGCGCCGTGGGTGGTGACGAGGCCGGCCAGCTGCCGGCGGCTGGTCACCAGGACGGCGCTCGTGGGCGTGCCGGGCAGCAGCGGGATCACGGTGGCGGTGTCGCGGGCGTCGTCGAGGACCACCAGCAGCCGGCGGCCCGCGACGAGCGTGCGGTACAACGACGCCTGGGCGTCCGGGGCGGCCGGTACGCGTGCCGGTTCGACACCGAGCGCCTCGAGGAAGCCGCGCACCGCCGCCGGCCATTCCACCGGTTCCCCGGTCGGGTCGAAGCCGCGCAGGTTGACGTAGAGCTGGCCGTCGGGGAAGCGACCGGCGTTGGCGTGCGCCCACCGCAGGGCCAGCCAGGTCTTGCCGACGCCACCGCCACCGCCGATGGACGAGATCACCACCGGCGATCCGGCGCCGTCCGGGGTTCCCGCGTCGCCGAGCTGCTCGTCGAGGCGCGCGAGCTGGGCGGCCCGGCCGGCGAAGACCCCTGGTGACGCTGGTAGCTGCCGGGGCACGGTGCCCGCATCCCGTGCCGTGCCGGTGGCCGTCGCGCTTGCTTCGTCGCGGGCCGGCGAGTCCGGTGGTGCGATGGCCGCGTCGGCGGTGAGGATCTGCTGGTAGAGCTGCGCCAGCGGCGGGCTGGGGTCCGCACCGACCTCGGCGGCCAGCCGGCGGCGCATCCGGTGGAAGTGTTCGAGGGCGTCGGCCTGCCGCCCGCACCGGTACAACGCGAGCATCGCCTGCGCCGCCAGGCGCTCGTCCCACGGGTGCCTGCTGCTCAGCGCCAGGACGTCGGGGAGAAGGCGGGCGTGCCCGCCGCGCCGCAGGGCGATGTCGTTGCGGTCCAGCGCGGCGGCGAGCCGCTGCCGGTCGAGCGTCTGCCGGTACGCTGCCAGCCACGGCGTGGTCAGCCCGTCGAACGCCTCGCCGCGCCAGAGACCCAGCGCCCGTTCCAGGCAGCTGATCGCTGTCGCGTCGTCCCCGGCGCACCGAGCCTGTTCGGTCAGGTCGCGGAAGCGGTGCAGGTCGACGCGGTCCGGGTCGACGGCGAGCAGATAGCCGGGATGGCGGCGGACGATGCGGACCTCGTCCGCGCCGGCGAGCGCGTGGCGGAGCCGGGACAGGTAGCCACGCAGGGTGGCGGTGGCCCCGTCCGGCACCTCGTCGCCCCAGACCCGGCTGATGAGCTGTCCGGTCGCGACGACACGGTTGGGCTCGACCAGCAGGGCGGCGAGGACGCACTGCTGACGGGCGTGACCGACCCGGACCGCCCGGCCGTCGATCCGGACGTCCAGGTCGCCGAGCACCCGGAACTCCACCGCCACGGACTGTCACGCTAGCCGGGGGCGGTGCTGGTCGGACCGGGCGTGACGACGATCCGACAGGCGGCAGCGCGACGGTCCGCGTACCCGGTCTCCCGGTGCGCGGACCGCCGTGCCGGCGGGATCACGGGCAGTTGATCGGGAGATCCAGGGTGGGCCGGGGGTCGTCGATCACCGCGTCCGGGCCGCAGTCACCGTCGTCCCAGCCGGGGCCGCCGACCAGGGTGTCCACGCCCTTGTCGCCGTAGAGGTGGTCGTCGTTGCTGCCGCCGTCCACGCGGTCGTCGCCGTCCAGTGCGCTGGGCCCGATGAAGCGGTCCCCGTGGATGGTGTCGGCGCCACCGTCACCGTGGAGGTTGTCGTCGCCGAGATCGCCCCAGATGTCGTCGCCGTGAAACCCGCCGTAGACGATGTCGTCGCCGCTGTTGGCCTGGATGTTGTCGCTGCCCTCGAACCCGCAGACGGCGTCGTTGTCGACGCTTCCGACGATGACGTCGGAACCGTTGGTGCCGATGATGAACTCCGGACCGCTCGTGTTGTTGCTGACGTAGAGCCCGCCCGCCGGCACGAACTTCGTGGTGTATCCGGCCGGCACGGGTGCTCCGGAGTAGGGGCCGCAGTCGGCGGGGACGATGTAGGCCGCAGATGCCGGGGTGGCGCCGCCGGGCAGGCCCGCGGCGGTCAGGACGAGTGCACCGACCACCGAGGCGGCGGCACGGGCGGTGGTGAGGTACCTGTGTGACATGACGCTTCTCCCTTGCGGTTGATGTGTGCGAGAAGCGTCACCGGCGAGCGTTCAGCGGACGTGCAGCAAACGTGCAGCCCGCCCATTTTCAGCGTCGATCTTGGAGTTGTGGCGCCTCGAAGGTCGCCGATGTCAGATTTGCGAACCACCACAACTCCAAGATCGGCGGAGCGGGGAGCGGTGAGTTCGTCCAGGCAGCGCGGTCCTACCTCTGACGGCCCGACCCTGGAGGTTTCATGTCCGACACGCTGACCCGCCGCGAGCTGTGGGCGCTCGCGCACGCCGAGCGCGCCGCCCTGGCCGACGATCTCGCCGGGCTCGACGCGGCGCAGTGGGTCCGGCCCTCGCTGTGCAGCCGGTGGTCGGTGGAGGAGACGCTCGCGCACATGACCGCGGCGGCGAGCGTCGGCCGCGCCCGCTGGGTCGCCAGCGTGCTCGGCGCCCGGTTCGACTTCGACCTGCACAACGACCGCCGGCTGGCCGAGCACCGGGGCGCCGACCCGGGGGAGACGCTCGACCGGTTCCGCCGGATCATCGGGAGCACCACGTCGACGTTCGGGCCGACGGAGGCGTGGCTCGGTGAGGTGGTCGTGCACGCCCAGGACATCCGCCGTCCGCTCGGTCTGACACGTACGCCGTCGGTCGAGGCCGTCACGCCGGTCGCCCGGTTCTTCGCCGGCCGGGACTTCACGGTGGCCGGACGCAGCGCGATCGAGGGCCTGCGGGTGGAGGCCATCGACGGGCCCTTCGCCGCCGGCGCCGGCCCGCTGGTCAGCGGCACCACTGTCGCGTTGCTGATGGCGATGGCCGGGCGGGCCGCCTACTGCGACGACCTCACCGGCCCCGGCGTGCCGGCGCTGCGGGAACGCTGCGCGGCCGCGTGAGGACGCGGCGTCGGGCCGGAACGCGGGAGAGCTGCGGACGCCTGCCGCAGCGTCGTTCACGGCTTCGGCAGCGTCAGGATCTCCGCGCCGTCGTCGGTGATGGCGATGGTGTGCTCGCTGTGCGCGGTGCGGCAGCCCGTCGCGCTGCGCAGCGTCCACCCGTCGGCGTCGGTGACCAGCGTGGCGGTGTCCGCCATCACCCACGGCTCCAGGGCCAGCAGCAGCCCGGGACGCAGCGTGTAACCGCGCCCTGGCCGCCCGGTGTTCGACACGTGCGGGTCCTGGTGCATCGTCGACCCGACGCCGTGGCCGCCGAACTCGGTGTTGACCGAGTATCCGGCCTCGGTGAGGACCGAGCCGATGGCGTGCGAGAGGTCGCCGACGCGGGCGCCGGGACCGGCGGCGGCGATCCCGGCGCGCAACGCCCGTTCGGTCGCGTCGATCAGCGCGACGCTCTCCGCGGGCCGGGCGTCACCGACGAGGAAGCTGATCGCGGAGTCGGCTACCACCCCGCCCAGCGAGACGGCCAGGTCGAGGCTCAGCAGGTCGCCGTCGGCGAGCGCGTAGTCGTGCGGCAGCCCGTGCAGCACCGCGTCGTTCACCGAGGTGCAGATGTAGTGGCCGAACGGCCCGCGCCCGAACGACGGCGCGTAGTCGACGTAGCAGGACTGCGCCCCGGCCTCGGCGATCATGCGCTGGGCCTGCCTGTCGATGTCGAGCAGGTTGGTGCCGACAGTGGTGCTGCTACGCAGCGTCTGCAGGATGCGGGCGACCAGGGCGCCGGTGTCCCGCGCCCGCCGGACGTCGGTGGGGCTCAGGATCTCGATCATGCAGGCGCCTTCCTCGCAGAACCAATAAGTATCCCGGTCATGTTATCCCGGTATTAGAATCCTGGCATGGTCAGGTTGCCCCTCACCCCCGCCGAGGTCGAGCGCGGGCAGCGTCTCGGTGTGCTTCTGCGCCGCGCCCGGGGTGAGCGCTCGATGCTGCTCACCGCGCTGGACGCGGGCGTCTCTCCGGAGACGCTCCGGAAGATCGAGTCCGGCCGGGTCGCCACGCCGGCGTTCCCCACCATCGCCGCCATCGCCGACGTGCTCGGCCTCTCCCTCGACGAGGTGTGGTCCGAGATCAACAGGTCCGATGCCGCCGTGCGTCTAGCGCCGTCGGAGCGGCGCCTGGCCTCGTAGCCGCCCTGTCGGCGAGGGGAGCATACCGAGTATGTAAGCTCCCACGCATGCCACCCTCGCGTCGCACCGTCGCCCTCGTCGTCCCCGTCGCCGGTTTCCTGCTCGGCTTCGGAGACTTCGTCTGGATCAAGTGGGTGCCGTTCCCGTTCGCCGAACTCGGCAACTCCACCGCCACCTGGGCGGTCGCCGCGTTCGCGCTGGGCTGGTGGATCCGGTCGGGCGCGGTGCGCGCCGCCGTCGCGGCCAGCGCCCTGCTGATCGTCGCGGTGCCCAGCTACTACCTGGCGGCGACACTGCTCCAGGGCGACGACCTCGCCGTGATCTGGTCGCCCACCTCGATCGTCTGGATGGCGTTCGGCGTGGTGGCGGGCGTGGTGTTCGGCGTCGCCGGCATCTGGGCGCGGACCGAGGGATGGCGGCGCGTCGCCGGGACCGCGCTGCCGGTGGCCGTGTTCGTCGAGGAGGCGTTGCGGTTCGCGCTGAGGTCGCGGTCCGGCTATCCCGGCGCCTGGTGGAACGTGGCGATCGACCTCGCGCTCGCCGCGCTGCTGGTGGTGCTGGTCGGCCGGTCCGCCCGGGTACGGCTGCAGGCCGCCGCGGTGGCACTGCCACTGGCCGCGCTCGGCGCGATCACGTTCTCCGCCGTCGCGGGCTGACCTGCCGCTCGGCCGGCGGGCCACCGGGGCCCGACCGGGATCGGCGACAATGGCCCGAGAACGGCGTGGTCCGGACGGCGGGGGAGGAAACGGGTGATCCGACGGCAGGTGCTCGTGGCGGCGATGCTCACGGCGACGGCTCTGGTGACCGGTTGCACGAAGGATCGGCCCGAAGCCGCGCCTCCTACCGGTGCCCCGGCCACGGCCACGCCGAGCGCCACACCGGACGCCGAGCCGGTCCCCGCGCCTCCGGAACTGGCCGCCCTGGAACGGCGCTCCGGCGCCCGGATCGGCGTCTACGCCGTCGACACCGGCACCGGCCGTACCCTCGCGCACCGCGCCGACGAGCGGTTCGCGTACGCCTCGACGTGCAAGGCGCTCGCGGCGGGCGCGATGCTGGCCGCCACGTCCGACGCCGACCGGGACCGGGTGGTCCGCTACCGGCGGGCGGACCTGATGGCGCAC
The DNA here is from genome assembly GCF_036902745.1 of Micromonospora sp. CPCC 205554. Lineage (NCBI taxonomy): Bacteria > Bacillati > Actinomycetota > Actinomycetes > Micromonosporales > Micromonosporaceae > Micromonospora > Micromonospora sp. CPCC 205554. Next base: position 13,429 of record NZ_JBAKHP010000032.1, read on the forward strand.
TCCCCGGTGGCCGAACGGCACGTGGAGACCGGGATGACGCTGCGGGACGCCGCCGAGGCGGCGGTGCGGTACAGCGACAACACCGCCGGCAACCTGCTGTTCGACGCGCTCGGCGGTCCGGCCGGCTTCGCGCGGGCGCTGCGGGAGGTGGGCGACCAGGTCACCAGGCCGGTCCGTACCGAACCGGAACTCAACGCGGCCACGCCCGGCGACGAGCGCGACACCAGCACGCCCCGCGCGCTGGCCGGCTCGCTGCGGGCGTACGCGCTGGGTGAGACCCTGCGGCCCGCGGACCGGGACCTGCTGCTCAGCTGGATGCGGGCGAGCACCACCGGGAGCGGGCTGGTCCGGGCCGGCGTGCCGGCCGGGTGGCCGGTGGCGGACAAGTCCGGCACCGGCGGGTACGGCACCCGCAACGACATCGCCGTGGTGTGGCCGCCGGACGGGGCGCCGATCGTGCTCGCGGTCATGACCAGCCGCGACAGCCGCGACGCGAAGCCGGACGACGCGCTGGTCGCCCAGGCCGCCCGGGCGACCGTGACCGCTTTGCGCTGACGGCAGGCCCGGCTCAGGGGATGGGCCACTCGTGCACGGGCCGGTTGCTGTGCATCAGGTCGACGTAGTGGCGGACCACCTCGCGCAGCGCCGCCGGCCGGTCCATGTGGTCGGCCGACTCCAGCCGGTGCAGCGTCTCCACCTGCCACGTCGCGCCGTTGCGGCCGGTCAGGCAGCGCTGCTCGACGATGCCGAGCAGCCGGTCCCGCTCCGCCGGGTCCAGGCCCCACCGGTCCAGCCCGTGGTGGGCCATCGGCAGCAGCCGGCGCAGCACCAGCTCGGTCACCGGCAGGTAGCCCAGCCCGGGCCAGTACACCTGGGCGTCGATGCCGTGCCGGGCGCAGGCGTTGAAGTTCTCCTCGGCCGCGCTGAACGACATCTGCGACCACAGCGGACGGTCGGACTCGGCGAGGGCCCGCACCAGGCCGAAGTAGAACGCGCCGTTGGCGACCGTGTCCAGCACCGTCGGCCCGGCCGGCAGCACCCGGTTCTCCACCCGCAGGTGCGGCCGGCCCTTGAGCACGTCGTAGACCGGCCGGTTCCACCGGTAGATGGTGCCGTTGTGCAGGCGCAGCTCGGCCAGCTTCGGCACCCCGCCGCTGTGCAGCGTGGCCGCCGGGTCCTCCGGGTCGCACACCGGCAGCAGCGCCGGGAAGTAGCGGACGTTCTCCTCGAACAGGTCGAACACCGACGTGATCCAGCGCTCGCCGAACCACACCCGCGGGCGTACGCCCTGGGCCTTGATCTCCTCCGCCCGGGTGTCGGTGGCCTGCTGGAACAGCGGCACCCGGGTCTCGCGCCACAGCTCCCGGCCGAAGAACAGCGGGGAGTTCGCGCCGAGCGCCACCTGGATGCCGGCGATCGCCTGGGCGGCGTTCCAGTAGTCGGCGAACTGCGCCGGGCTGACCTGGAGGTGGAACTGGGTGCTGGTGCACGCGGCCTCGGGCGTGATCGTGTCGGCGGTGGTGGCCAGCCGCTCCACCCCGCTGATCGCGATCGGCAGGTCCTCGCCGCGGGCGGCGAAGATCTGCTCGTTGAGCAGCGCGTACCGGGGATTGGCCGACAGCGTCTCGGCGGTCAGGTGCTCCGGGCGCAGCGTCGGCAGGATCCCGACCATCACCATGTGCGCGCCCACCGTGCGGGCCTTCTCCTCGGCGGCGTTCAGGCTGGCCCGCACGTGCTCCTCGAACGCCGCGGTGCCGGTGCCGGCGAGCCGCCGCGGCTCGACGTTGATCTCCACGTTGAACTGGCCCAGCTCGGTCTGGAACGCCGGGTCGGCGATCGCCTCCAGCACGTCGGCGTTGCGCATGGCCGGGTCGAAGCCGTCGTCGACCAGGTTCAGCTCGATCTCCAGGCCGGTCATCGGCCGCTCCACGTCGAACCGGGACTCGCGCAGCATCTCGGCGAACACGTCCAGGCACCGCCGGACCTTCTCGCGATAGCGGGCCCGGTCCTCCCGGCTGAAGGTACGCACGCCGACGTCCTCGCCCATGGTCACCACCCTGTCACCGTTGGTTCTCCCCAACCTCGCACGGAGTGGCGGGTCAGGAAAGGCCCGGAGGCCCTTTTCTGTACCCCGTGGCGGCCCCGGTGATCCCCGTCGCCGGGCAGCGGGTTCCGTCCGGGCGACCCGGCCCGGGCGGCTAGCATGGCCGCCGACGGCGAAGGGGAGTGGCTGATGCGCGACGGGTGGATCCGGGCGTTCGTGGTGGCGGCGTTCGCCGAGGGATGCTCGTGGGCGGCGCTGCTGGCCGGTATGGCGGTCAAGTACGGCCCGCCCGGCAACGAGATCGGCGTGAAGATCTTCGGCCCGATCCACGGCGCGCTGTTCGTGGTCTACGGCGTGCTGGCGCTCGTGGTGGCCCTGCGGCGCCGCTGGACGCTCGTGCAGACCGGGCTGGCCCTGGCCAGCGCGGTGCCCCCGTTCGCCACAGTGCTGTTCGAGCGCTGGGCGAACCGCCGGGGCCTGCTCGACGCGCCGGCTCCGGCGGAGCAGCCGCTCACCGCCGCGGGTCGGTGACCGGGGCGAGGTCCTCCGCGAGGAAGCCGGCCAGCACGTCGGTCAGCTCCCGTGGCGCCTCCTCGGCCATGTGGTGCCCGGACGGGATCGACGCCGTCCGCACGTCGTCGGCCCAGTCCCGCCAGATGGCGGCGGGGTCGCCGTAGAGGTCGACCATGTCGTCGCGCTCGGACCAGGCGAACAGCACCGGGCAGCCGATCCGGCGCCCGGCGGCCCGGTCCGCGTCGTCCGCCGCCCGGTCCGGGCCGAGCCCGGCCCGGTAGTCCTCGCACATGGCGTGGACCGTGGCCGGATCGTGGATGGCGCGGCGGTAGTCGGCGTACGCCTGCTCGCCCATCTCCTCCGGTGATCCGCCGTACCAGGCGTCCGGATCGGCGTTGATCACCCGTTCGGCGGGCTTGGCGAGCTGACCGAGGAAGAACCAGTGCCACCAGCGGGCGGCGAACCGGGCGTCGCAGCGGGCCAGCGCCTCGCCGATCGGCACCCCGTCCAGCACGCCGAGGCGGCTCACCCGGTCCGGGTGGTCCAGGGCGGTCCGCATGGCCACGTACGCGCCGCGGTCGTGACCGATCACCGCGGCCCGGCGGTGCCCGAGCGCGTCGAGCAGGCCCACCACGTCCGCGGCCATCGCCCGCTTGGAGTAGACCGTGTGCCCCGGGTCGCTCGGCGGCTTCGACGAGCCGCCGTAGCCGCGCAGGTCCGGGCAGATGACCGTGTGCCGCGCGGCCAGCCGCGGCGCCACCCGGTGCCAGGTCGCATGGGTACGCGGGTGCCCGTGCAGCAGCACCACGGGCGGCCCGGAGCCGCCGTGGCGCACGCGCAGGCGGACCGCGCCGACGTCGATCTCGGTGAGCGTGAATCCGGCGAACATGGCCGCAGCGGTGCCCGCCGGCGGCCCGGCGGAAACCCGCTCTACGTCAGTGCCGAGCAGGCGGCCACGCCGAGCAGCAGCACGACCCCCAGCACGGCCTGCAGCAGCAGCGCCGGGCCCAGGTGCGACCAGAGCGTCGCGGTGCGCGGCGTGAGCAGTTGACCGGTGGTCAGGTTGACGATCCGCTCGATCCGCGGCGGCAGTTCCTCGTCGCGTTGCGCCCGCAGCGTGAGCTGGACGTGGTCGCCGGGGTGCAGAGCGCTCTGCGGCAGGTGGCCGTGCAGTTCGACCTCGACCAGCCGACCGGTGGTGTCGCGTACCCGGACCGGGGTGACCAGGAACTCCGGCCCCTTCTTCAGCTCCTTGAAGCTGCGCCGGGCCCCGCCGCCGCCACTGCTGAGCAACGCGCGCACCACCTTCAGCAGCAGCCCCACCACCCCCGCGGCGGTCAGCACCGCGACCAGCGCCGGCTGCCCGACCCGGACCTCCCGGGCGTAGCCGTCCATCAACCGCGCCAGACGGCCGGTGACGACGCGTTCCGTCGGGTGGACGACGCGTCGGGTGTGCAGCTCCGTGTCCATGTTCACCACCGAGAGTCCCGTTCCGTGTACAGATGGTATCGGCCCTTCGGGTTGAACGACGTGAATGAACGGTGGTCACGCCCGGGGAGCCGGCAGGTGAACTCCGCCGGGGCGCGGGTATGCGTGCGGCCGAGCCGGAAAGGGGTCGAGCATGCAGCTGTCCTTCCTGCGCCCGCTCTACGACCGTCCCGGGCCCTGGTGCTCGGTGTACATGGACGCCTCCCGCGACACCCAGGACGCGCGAGCGCAGGTCGACCTGCGCTGGCGGGCACTCAAGGGCGACCTGCTGGGGCAGGGCGCCGACCCGGTCACCGTCGAGGCGGTGGAGGAGGTCGTCCGCCGGCACCAGCCGATGCCCGGCGACTACGGCATCGCCGTGTTCGCCAGCCGGGGTCGCGTGGTGCTCACCGAGTACCTGTCCGCGCCGCCGCTGCGCGACCTGGCGAGCTGGTCGGCGCTGCCGCACACCATGCCGCTCGTGGCCCAGCGGGGCGAGCAGGTGGCCTGGGTGCGGGTGCTGGCCGACCGTACCGGCGCGGACGCGATGGCGGTCAGCGCCGGCGGGGTGCCCCGGCGGGCCCAGGTGCAGGGCGGGCAGAGCCGCCAGCTGCGCCGGGTGCAGCCGGGCGGCTGGTCGCAGTCCCGCTACCAGCGCGCCGCCATGGAGGCGTGGCACCAGAACGCCGGTGACGCCGCGGCGGCCACCGCCGACCTGGCCGAGCGGGTCGGCGCGGACGTCGTCGTGGTGGCCGGGGACGTCCGCGCCACCGGCATGATCGCCGCCCAGCTCCCCGAGCGCTGGCAGGACGTGCTGGTCCGCACCGACGCGGGCGCCCGTGACGTGGGCGCCGACGACACGCTGATGGACGACATCACGGTGCAGACCGTCGCCGAGGTCGCCGACCGGCGGATCGCCGCCGCGCTGGACCGCTTCGGCGTCCAGGAGGACGTCGGCGCCGGACTCGACGCCGTAGTCTCCGCGCTGCAACGCAACCAGGTCGACACCATGCTCATCGTGGACGACCCGTCGGCCGACGGCGAGCTGTGGGTGGGCCCCGAGCCGACCGAGATCGCCACCGACCCGGCGCAGCTGGCCGGCATGTCGGTGGCCGACCCCCAGCGGGTACGCGCCGACGCGGCGCTGCTGCGCGCGCTGGTCGGCACCGACGCGGACCTCACGGTGCTCGCGCCCGAGGAGGCGCCGGAGCTGACCGACGGGGTCGGCGCGGTGCTGCGCTACGTCGACGCGAGCACGCCGGGGCGGGGTAATGGCTGAGCGGATCGTCGCCGACCTGGTGGTCGAACGCCTGCGGGCCTGGCGGGTGCCGCGGGTGTTCGGCTGTCCGGGCGCGGCGATCGCCCCGCTCGTGGGCGCGCTCGACGACGCGGGCGGGGATCCGGCTTTCGTCCCCGCCCGGCACGAGGAGACCGCCTCGTACATGGCCACCGGGCACGCGAAGTTCACCGGCGGCGTCGGGGTGTGCCTGGCGACCCAGGGGCCCAGCGCGGTGCACCTGCTCAACGGGCTCTACGACGCCAAGCTCGACAGCAAGCCGGTGGTCGCGATCATCGGCGAGGACGTCACCGGCCCGCTCGGCGGCGCGCACGAGGAGATCGGGCTGAGCCGGCTGTTCGGCGACGTGTGCAACCAGTTCGTCCGCTACGGCCGCCGGCCTGAGCAGGTGCCGGCGCTGCTGGACCAGGCGTTCCGTACCGCGGCGGCGACCCGCAGCCCGACCTGCGTGGTGCTGCCGCGGGCGTTGCAGGTCACCGCCGTACCGGATCTGCTGCCGCAGGCCGCCGGGGTGGTCACCGCGACGCCCGGCGAGCCGCTGGCCCGGGTGCTGCCGCACGACGCCGACCTGGACGCCGCCGCCTCGCTGCTCGGCAACGGGCGGCGGGTGGCGGTGCTCGTCGGTCAGGGCGCGCACGGCGCGGCCGAGGAGATCACGGCGCTGGCCGACCGGCTCGGCGCGGGCGTCGCCACGTCGCTGCTGGGCAAGCCGGTGCTCGACGAGCGGATGCCGTTCCACACCGGCGTGCTCGGCGAGGTCGGTACCACCGCAGCCGCGCAGCTCATGGGCGGCTGCGACACGCTGCTGATGATCGGCACGAACGACCCGTGGACCGACTGGTTCCCCATGCCGGGGCAGGTGCGCACGATCCAGATCGACATCGACGGCCGGCGCATCGGCACCCGCTACCCGGTGGACGTGCCGCTCGTCGGCGACGCCGCCGAGACGCTGCGGGCGCTGCTGACCCGGGTGCCCGACCAGCCCCACCGTGAGTGGCGCGGCATGGTGGAGAAGATGGTGGACCGGTGGCGGGAGACCGCCGCCGAGCGCGCCGCCGCCCCGGCCGAGCCGGTCAACCCGCAGCTCGTGCTCCGCGAGCTGTCCGCCCGGCTGCCCCGGCACGCCGGGGTCGCCGTCGACGTCGGCTCGGTCATCTACTGGTACGCCCGGCACCTGGAGCTGCCGCCGGGGGTGCGGGCGCAGCTGTGCGGCACGCTCGGCTCGATGGGCTGTGCCCTGCCGTACGCGGTGGCGGCCAAGCTGGCCCGCCCGGACGAGCCGGTGCTCGCGCTGCTCGGCGACGGCGCGATGCAGCTCAACGGCCTGGCCGAGCTGATCACTGTGGCGCACCACTGGACGCGGTGGCGTGATCCCCGGCTGATCGTGCTGGTGCTGAACAACCGGGACCAGTCCGGCGTGGGCGGCGGGCGGACGCCCGGCGGGCGGCGCTCCGACGTGCCGTACGCCGGGTGGGCCCGCCTGCTCGGGCTGCACGGCGTCCGGGTGGACCGGCCGGACCTGGTCGGACCCGCCTGGGACGAGGTGCTCGCGGCCGACCGGCCGGCCGTCCTGGAGGCGGTCGTGGACCCGGCCGTGCCGCTGGACGCGCCCGAACCGGCGCTGGCCGACCTGCGCGGCCTGGTGGCCGACGGGGACGCCGCCCGCCGGGTGCGGGAGCGGGTGATCCAGACCGAGGCCATCGCGGCGGACGAAATCGTTTAGCGGCATCCGGGCGGGGCACTGCGACCGGGCGCAACCCGTCCCAGGAGGTCACATGTCCGTCGCCGCCGACCGTCGTTACGGCCCCGCCCCGCTGCCCGCCGCGCGCGGGCCGGTCTCCGCCGCGCTGCTGGCCGCGCTGCGCTCCGCTCCCGGCGAGCTGCCGGCCGGGCTGGGTGGCGAGTTCGACGCGGTGGCGGCGCCGCTGACCGACGAGGATCTCCAGCTCACCCTGTTCCTCTGCTACGAGCTGCACTACCGGGGCTGGTCGGGCGTCGACGAGGCGTGGGAATGGGAGCCGTCGCTGCTGGCGCTGCGCGCCCGCGCCGAGCGGCCGTTCGAGGCGGCGCTACGCGAGCTGGCCGGCCCGCCGCCGGCGGTGCTGCCGGCCGCCGTGCCGGGCGCGCTGGCCGACCTGGTGGCCGCCGACGACGGCCCGCCGCTGGCCGCCGCGCTGCAACGGCGCGCCGACCTCGGCCGGTTCCGCGAGTTCGTCACCCACCGCTCGATCTACCACCTGCGCGAGGCCGACCCGCACAGCTGGGCGCTGCCCCGGCTCGGCGGCCCGGCGAAGGCCGCCCTCGTGGAGATCCAGACCGACGAGTACGGCAACGGCCGGCTGGACCGGATGCACGCCGAGCTGTTCCGCACCACGATGGACCGGCTCGGCCTGGACACCGGCTACGCCGCCCACCTGGACCGGGTGCCGGCGGTGACGCTGGCGACCAACAACCTGATGTCGCTGTTCGGCCTGCACCGGCGGCTGCGCGGGGCGCTGCTCGGGCACCTGGCGGCGTACGAGATGACCTCGTCGCTGCCGAACCGCCGCTACGGCAACGGACTGCGCCGGCTCGGCTTCGACGCGGTCGCCACGCGCTTCTACGACGAGCACGTCGAGGCCGACGCCGTGCACGAGCAGATCGCCGCGCACGACATGTGCGGCGGGCTGGTCCGCGCCGAGCCGGCGCTCGCGTCGGACGTGCTGTTCGGCGCCGCCGCCGCACTGGCCGTGGACGCCCTGTTCGCCGCGCACCTGCTCGACGCCTGGTCGGCCGGGGAGTCCTCGCTGCGCCCGCCCGCCCAGGTCCTCGCCGCAGCCTGACCCGGAGTCAGCCCTCGCGGTCGCTGTCGGCGCGGAAGCCCGCCACCTTGTGCGTTCCGTCGCAGAACGGCTTGATCGCGCTCTTGCCGCACCGGCACAGCGCGACGGTGCCCCGGCGCGTCTCGATCGGCGTGCCCTCGGGCGTGACGAGCGCGAAGTCGCCGCGTACCAGCAGTGGTCCGTCCCGGTACGGGGTGATGGTCGTCGCCGGGGTGCTCTCGTCGTCGGGCATGCGCGGTGCAGTGCCCGTCCCGGTCCGGCCCAAACCCGCACCGGAGCGCCGTTGCGCCCGCGACGGCGGGCACGCGGCGCGACGGCGTACCTGGGTGTCGCGGGCGCTGCCGTTACCGGGCGGGCCTTGGTCCTGGCCCGTGGGGAGATGCCCCGTTTAGACCCCAGAGGGACGGGAAGCCGGGCCGCGTGGTGAGCGAACGAGTCGAACGGACGCCGGTCAGCGGCGCGGGGCTGCCCGTGGAGCGGGTGGTGGCGGCCGGCAGCGCCGCCCGGACCCTGGTCGCCGTGACCGCCCGGGCGCTGCGCGGCGACGACTGCGGCGATCTCGGCCATCCGGGCGCGCTGTCCCGCCTCACCGGCGCGCCCGAGCCGGTACGCCGTGCCGCCGCCGTCCGGGCCGCCGGGCGGGCGGCGCTCACCGCCGACCAGATCGCCGCCGTGGACGCCGAGCGGGTGGCCGCGTGGTTCACCGGACAGTACCCGGACCGACGCTTCCCCGGCGTGGTGCTCGGCTCGTCGCACGGCGCCGCCGCCCACCTCGCGGTGGCGCTCGGCGTGCCCTGGCTCCCGGCCGGGTTCGAGCTGGCCGGTCAGTGGGCCCGGGGGGCGGTGGACCGCCCGGACGCCGCGTACGCGCACGGCGCCATGCTGGCCGCCCGGCTGCTCCACGGCAACCCGCGCGTGCACGTACGCCAGGTGCACTGCCCGGCCACCCGGGGTGCGGCGGCCGGCGCGGCGGTGACGTTCGCGGTGCGCTGGCGCACGCTGCCGAAGGCGTACGCGCGCTTCCTGGCCGACCGGCTGGAACCGGCCGCGCCGGTGCTGCTGCTGCACGACGCCCGCACCTGGCCGGTACGCGACCGCGGCGACGGGCACAGCTTCCAGGCCGGCTGCCCGGCCGGCGGCCTGGACCCGGTCGACTTCCACCCGGACGCCCGCGCGCTGGGCCAGGTGCTCCGCGCCGCCGGTGGGGACGAGACGCGCTGGACGGCGCCGGAGGTCACGGTGGCGGGCGCGTTCGCCGAACACGGCGTGGAGTCCGGTTTCGAGCACGACGCCCGCTCCTTCGGCGACCGGCACGGCCATCCGCTGCACCGGGTGGTCGTGCCGCAGCCGGACGCGCTGAGCGCGGTGACCGCCGACCTGTACCGGCGCTGGCTGCGGCGGGCCGGCAAGACCGGCAACCGGCTGGTGGTGGAGTGCGGCCGGCTGCTCGACCCGGCGCAGGTGCTGCGGGCCGGCCTGGTGCCCTACTGGTGCGAGAACGCCACCGTGCGCCGGGTCGCCGGCGTCGAGTGGTGGCTGGCCGGCAGCGAGCCGTTCAGCTCGGTGGACGTGCTGCCGGAGCCGCCGGGCCTGCGCTCGCCCGCGTACGCGGGACTGCCCCAGTGGCTGGCGGTGGCCGGCTTCGGGCGCAAGCGGCGGGCCCTGGACCGGGGCGCCGCGCGCGGCTATCCGGTCGCCTCGGTACCCACCCGACGTGCCACGGAGGTGTTGCGCAACCAGCCCTGCGACCTGCCCGCGCCGCCGCCGCTGCGGATGGCCGAGGCCCTCACCGCGCTGCGTGACGCGGGCGCGCACCAGGGCCTGCTGGTCTGCTGACCGGCCGCCGGGAACGGCTGGCCGGCCAACCTGGCGAAACTTCCTCGCGATCCTGCGGTCCGTGATTGAGTACCTACGGAGCGGGAAGACCGCTCGCCGCGAAACGGCCCACGACGCCGTGGCGGCGGGCAGCCACCGCTTTCGACGTATCCGTCACGTAACCCAACTTCCTCACCCGGTGCGTGGTCCGACCACGCGCACGACCGGTTCCGACCGGGCGGGGGCTCTTCGGCGAGGGGGCGCGGATGTTCGGACAGACCACCACACCCACACCACCGACCACCGACCGGGGTCTGGAGGACCTGGACGCGGCGGCGCTCGCGTACGCGGCCCGGATCGAGGGCCTGCCACCGGAGCGGCGGCAGGAGGCGCGGGACGACCTGGTCCGGTTCGCGCTGCCGTTCGCCGGCCGGCTCGCCCGCCGCTACCGCGGGCGCGGTGAGCCGCTGGAGGATCTGGAGCAGGTGGCCCGTCTCGGTCTGGTCAACGCCGTCGACAGGTACGACCCGGAACGCGGTTCGTTCACCGCGTACGCGGCCATCACCATCGTCGGCGAGATCAAACGGCACTTCCGTGACCGCACCTGGGGCGTGCACGTGCCGCGCCGCCTGCGGGACCTGATCCTCGAGGTGGGACAGGCGACGGCGACGCTGACCAGCGAGCTGTCCCGTGCCCCCACGGTGGCCGAGTTGTCCGCCCGGCTGGAGACGCCGGAGGAGGAGATCCTCGCCGCGCTGGAGTCGGCCGCCGGCTACAGCCCGGCGTCGCTGAACGCGCCGGTGGGCGGGGAGAGCTCGGCCGAGTTCGGCGACCTGGTCGGCGAGTCCGACCACGCGCTGGAGTCGGTGGACGACCGGGTCACGGTCAGCGGTCTGCTGCACCGGCTGCCGTGGCGGGAGCGCCGCATCCTGGCGATGCGCTTCTACGGCAACCAGACCCAGGCGGAGATCGCCGCCCGGTTCGGCATCTCGCAGATGCACGTGTCCCGGCTGCTGTCGCGGGCGCTGACCTGGCTGCGTCAGGCGATGCTCGCCGACGCGCCGCCGCCCTGGCAGAACGGCGCGGCCGAGGCCGAGCCGGGCAAGGCGCGGATCTCGGTGAAGCAGAACGGCGACCGGGTGGTCGTCGAGGTCGGCGGCGAGGTCGACCGGGCCGGCGCGGACCAGTTGCGCCGGGCGGTGCTCCAGGCGGTCACCGGGCAACCCCGCGAGGTGGTGGTCGACCTGGTCGGCGCCGGGGGCTTCGACGCCGGCGGAATCGCCGCGCTGATGGCCGGCCGGGAGGCCGCCGCACGTACCGGGGTGCCGTTGCGGCTGACCCGGGTGCAGCCCGCGGTGCGCCGCTCGCTCACCGCGGCCGGACTGCCGGCCGCCGACTGACCGCACGCCACCGCGCCGGCCACCCACCCAGGGTGCCGGCGCGCGGCGTACGACGAGAGGGCCGGCGCCCGACGGCGCCGGCCCTCGTCCGGTGTCTCAGTTCTCCGGGGTGTCCCCGTGCCCGCGCGGGTGCCGCCACCTGTCGTTGGGCTGCTCGTCGCGCTCGGCGTTGAGCGCGCTGCCCTCCGGCTCGTCGGTCTCCTCGAAGCTGGGACGGCGCACCTCCTCCGGCGCCGGCACCTCCACCGGGCGGGCGCCGGACTGCGGCGCGGGCTGGTAGTCCAGCGCCTCGGGCGCGCCGTACGCGCCACCGGCCGACGGCGACTCCGGCACGTGCCGCTCGTGGTGCATCTCCTCGCGGAAGGACTGCGGCGGCTTGGTGGTGCGCTGCGGCAGGTCCCGGCCCAGGTCGGCCACGAGCGGGCCGTACTTGAGGTCGAACGCCGGCCGCTCGGAGCGGATGCGCGGCATCCGGTCGAAGTTGCGCAGCGGCGGCGGGCAGGTGGTGGCCCACTCCAGCGAGTTGCCGAAGCCCCACGGGTCGTCCACGGTGACCATCGCGCCGTACCGCCACGACTTCCAGATGTTCCAGATCACGAACAGGGTGGACGCGCCGAGCACGAACGAGCCGATGCTGGAGATCGTGTTCAGCGTGGTGAACCCGTCGCCGGGCAGGTAGTCGGCGTACCGGCGGGGCATGCCCTCGTTGCCCAGCCAGTGCTGCACCAGGAACGTGGCGTGGAAGCCGATGAACATGGTCCAGAAGTGCATCTTGCCGAGCCGCTCGTCGAGCAGCCGCCCGGTCATCTTCGGGAACCAGAAGTAGAGCCCGCCGAACGCGGCGAACACGATGGTGCCGAAGAGCACGTAGTGGAAGTGCGCCACCACGAAGTACGTGTCGTGCACGTGGAAGTCCACCGGCGGGCTGGCCAGCAGCACCCCGGTCAGGCCGCCGAGCAGGAACGTCACCAGGAAGCCGATGGCGAACAGCATCGGCGTCTCGAACGTGAGCTGCCCCTTCCACATGGTGCCGATCCAGTTGAAGAACTTCACCCCGGTGGGCACCGCGATCAGGTAGCTCAGGATGCTGAAGAACGGCAGCAGCACCTGCCCGGTGGCGAACATGTGGTGCGCCCAGACCGTCATCGACAGCACGGTGATGGCGATGGTGGCCAGCACCAGGCCGGTGTAGCCGAAGATCGGCTTACGGGCGAACACCGGGATGATCTCGGTGATGATGCCGAAGAACGGCAGCGCGATGATGTACACCTCGGGGTGGCCGAAGAACCAGAACAGGTGTTGCCAGAGCATCGGCCCGCCGGTCGTGGGGTCGTACACGTGCGAGTGCAGGATCCGGTCCGAGGCCAGCGCCATCAGCGCGGCGGCCAGCAGCGGGAACACGAAGATCACCAGGACGCTGGTGAGCAGCGCGTTCCAGGTGAAGATCGGCATCCGGAACATCGTCATGCCGGGCGCGCGCAGCGTCACGATCGTGGTGATCAGGTTGACCGCGCCGAGGATCGTGCCCAGACCGGACACGGCCAGGCCGACGACCCACAGGTTGCCGCCGACGCCGGGGGAGTGCTGCGCGGTGCTCAACGGCGTGTACGCGGTCCAGCCGAAGTCCGCGGCGCCGGCCGGGGTGGCGAACCCGCCCATGACCATCAGCGCGCCGAGGAAGTAGAGCCAGTACGCGAACGCGTTGAGCCGGGGGAACGCCACGTCGGCGGCGCCGATCTGCAGCGGCACCAGGTAGTTGGCGAACCCGAAGAACATCGGGGTCGCGAACAGCAGCAGCATGATCGTGCCGTGCATGGTGAACATCTGGTTGTACTGCTCGGGGGAGACGATCTGCATCCCCGGCCGGGCCAGCTCCACCCGGATGACCATCGCCAGGATCCCGCCGACGATGAAGTACACGAACGACGTGACCAGGTAGAGCAGGCCGATCTGCTTGGCGTCGGTGGTCCGCAGCAACCGCCACAGTGCGTTGCCCTTCACCGCCTCCCGTACGGGCCCGGGGTAGCCCCCGAACCGGGCCGGCGCGAGGATCGCGGGCCCCCGGTCTCGTGCCGGTTCCGTGACTACCCGCTTGCGCATGGCATCTCACCCCGTGTGACGACAGACAGGACGGGCGGGCGTACCCGGCCCTCTGCCCATGTAACCAGGCGAGAGCGGAGAATTCGGTCAGTTCGCCGGGAGCATGGCCCAGACGACCTTGCCGGCGCCGACCGGGGTGCTGCCCCAGCGCTGGGTCAGCTCGCGCACCAGCATCAGCCCCCGGCCGCCCTCGGCGCGCGGATCGCGGCTGCTCGCGGCGCGGGCGTCGGCCGGGCTGCCGTCCATCACCGCCACCCGCAGGTACGGCCGGCGCAGCGTCAGCGTCACCTGCATCGGAGTGCCGGCGTGCCGCACCACGTTGCCCACCAGCTCGGTGAGCACCAGCGACGCCGGGCCGGCCAGCTCCGGCACGTTCCACCTGCCGCACGCCTCGGTGACCAGCTCCCGGGCCCGCCGGCAGGCGCCCGCGACCGGCTCCAGCCGGGCCCGCAGCCGGGGCGCCGCCGCCTCGCCGGCCAGCGCCGTCGCCTCGGCGCAGTCCCGGCGTACCGGCACCACCCGGCAGGCGGTGGTCTCGTTCAGCCAGGCCGCCGTCTCGGCGCAGGGAGCGGCGAGCACCATCGGCACCGCGGGCCAGTCGGCGGCGCGCCGCGCGGCGGCGGCGAACACGGACAGCGCCAGCGGCTCGCCGACCTCGATCTCCTCCAGGTCGACCACCAGGGCGTCCGGCTGCTCGGCGAGGCAGCGGTCGAGCACCTCGTGCACCGCGCGCATCGTGCCCAGGTCGAGCGCTCCGGCCAGCCGTACGACAGTGACCGGCGACTCGTCGCGGACCTCGCACCTGATCCGGGTCACCATCGCCGCCTCGTTTCCATCTCGTCGGGGAGGGTCACCGGCCGGGGGCGCTTCGCCGCCTCCCGCAGCCGGAGGACTACGGACGTACCCGCGCCCCGGACCGGCGAAACCGGGCATCCGGGCCGCCGGGGCGCAGGTCAGCGCCGGTCCCCGCGACGCGCCGCGACCAGCCCGAGCGCCAGCATGGCGGCGCCCAGCAGCAGATGCAGCCACGAGTCCGCGCGGTTGACCGCGAGCACGTTCGCCGCGTCGCGTCCGTCGATCGCCAGGCCGGCGAGCCAGAGCACCAGATAGACCGCGCCGGCGCCGACCAGGAACGCGCGGGCGCCGGCGACGGTACGGGCCAGCACCAGCCCGGCCGCCCCCAGCACCAGGTGCACCAGGTTGTGCACGGCCGAGACCTGGAACACGCCGAACAGCCGGGCGCCGGAGCCCGGACCGGCGAAGCGCAGATCCCCGTAGTCGCTGGTGACGCCCGGCACGAAGCCCAGCACGCCGAGCAGCAGCAGGAGCACGGCGAACCCGGAGGCGATCCGGCGTACCGGCGCCCGCCCGTCGGCCGGGTTGCGCCGCGCCCGGGAGTGCGCCATCGAGTTCGTCACGCCGGCCTCCTCGCCACCGCGGGAAGCGCCGGTTTCCCGCGCCCGGCGGGGACAAACGCCGGCCCGGCCGCGCGGGACGGCCGGGCCGGTGACGCTCAGGCGGGCTGCAACGGCTTCGCCACGCCCATCCGGACGCGGTCGTACAGCTCCACGTACCGCTGCGCCATCCGGGCCGGGGTGAACCGCCGGGCCGCCTCCCGCCGGCACTCGGCCGGCTCCAGCCCGCCGGCGGCGAGCACCAGGTCACCCAGCTCCTGCTCGTCGCCGGTGAGCAGGCCGGTGCGGCCGTGCTCGATCAGCTCCGGCAGGCAGCCCCGGGCGGTGGCCACCACCGGCGTGCCGAGCGACAGCGACTCGACCACCGCCGTGCCGCCCGGCTCCTCCCAGCGCAGCGGGAACAGCGACGCCCGCGCCGAGGCGACCAGGTCGTCGCGCTCCCGCCCGGCCACCGTGCCGACCCAGCGCACCCGGTCGTCGTCGACGTACGGCGCCACCTGCTCGTAGAAGAAACGGACGTCCGGGTTCTGCCGGGCCTCGTCGCCGGCCGCGGCCAGATCCTCCGGCCGGTGGTACGGCCCGACCGGCCCGGCCAGCACCAGCCGGAACCCGGTCTCCTGCGCCAGCCGAGCGCCCAGGTCCTGCCCCTTGCCCGGGTTGATCCGGCCGAGGATCACCACGTGGTCGCCCTTCGCCACCGGCGCCTGCCGGTCCGCGTCCACGGCGAGCGGGGTGGACAGGTGCACGTGCCCCACCGAGTGCGCGCGCAACGCCTCCGGCGCGCGTGCCAGCTGCGACGCGGACACGCCGTTGACCCGTACCCGGTCGCCGCCGTCGAGGTTGCCGTACAGCTCCGGGTGCTTGGCCAGGTCCCAGTGCAGCGTGTGCAGCACCGGCGGGGCGTCCGGGCCCATCGCGGCGAGCGTGGCCAGCCCGACCGCCTCCACGTGGTCGTGCACCAGGTCGATGTCGTCGCGGGCGTGCAGCGCCCGCACCACCCCGGACAGGTGCGCCTGGGAGACGCCGCAGACCTGGTTGTACGGCCGCTGCAAGGCGTGGAACTGGCCGTCCGGGAAGACCGCGATCCGCTCGTCGACCGGCAGCGTGCTGCTCTCCACCGAGGCCAGCACCACCCGTACGCCCAGCCGGCGCAGCTCCGGCACCAGCGTGGCGATCACGTTCTCGATCCCGCCGTAGCCCGGCGGCGGCACGGACAGCCACGGCCCGGCGTTCATCAGCACGGTGAGCGTCATGCGCTGTCCTCCCTCAGGGTTTCCCCGCTCACGCGGCCGCCACCCGGCGGCGGGGAAGGCGGTGCCGCAGCTGCGCCAGCGGCGGGCGTTCCTGCACCGACACGTCGTTGACCACGATCTCGCGGTCCAGGTTGGGCAGCGTCTCCGAGCCGCCCCGGCGGAACTGGGTCAG
The DNA here is from genome assembly GCF_036902745.1 of Micromonospora sp. CPCC 205554. Lineage (NCBI taxonomy): Bacteria > Bacillati > Actinomycetota > Actinomycetes > Micromonosporales > Micromonosporaceae > Micromonospora > Micromonospora sp. CPCC 205554. Next base: position 29,727 of record NZ_JBAKHP010000032.1, read on the forward strand.
CAGCGCGGTCGGCGCCACCCCCGGCGCCGCCCACCCGCGTCGCTGCAGCCGCGACCAGGCGGTCAGCATGATCTGCGCGGACATCCGGCCCAGCGCGGCGGTGTCCTGGTGCCGGTGCTTGCGCTCACCCAGGTCGACCTGGGCCAGCGCGTCCAGCCCGACCAGCTCCAGCAGGTCGATCAGCATGGCCGTCTCGACGCCGTATCCGGTGACGAACGGCACCCGCTCCAGCACCTCACGGCGGCCGGCGTACTCGCCCGCGAGCGGTTGCACGAAACCGGCCAGCTCCGGCCAGAACAGGTTCAGCAGCGGCCGGGCCATCAGCTCCGTCACCCGCCCGCCACCGTCGGGCTCCACGCTCGTCGCACCGACCAGCGGCCGGTGGTAGAAGCCCTTCACGAACTCCACGCTCGGATCCGTCAGCAACGGCCCGAGCAGCCCGGTCACGAAGTGCGGCCGGAACTCGCGCAGGTCGGCGTCGACGAACGCGACCACGTCCCCCTCGGCCGCGGCCAGCCCGGCCCAGAGCGCGTCGCCCTTGCCGGTCAGCCGGGGCAGCCCGCGCGTCATCGCGTCCTGGCTGACCACCTCGGCGCCGGCCGCGCGCGCCACCTGCGCGGTCCGGTCGGTGGACCGGGAGTCCACCACGATCAGCTCGTCGACGAGCGGTACGCGGTCCATCAGGTGTTCCCGGACGGTCGACACGATCGCCCCGACAGTCGCCTCCTCGTTGCGGGCCGGCAGCACCACGCTGACCCGGCTCGCGCCCTTGGCCCGTACCAGCCGTCGCGCCGGCCAGTCGTCGGCGGTGCTGGTGCGGTACGTGGCCCACGCCTCCACCACTGGTGAGACGGTCGAATCTGATTCCCGCACGGGCACCCCCATCGATGGTGGAATCGCGGACCATGGTTTTCCCAATCCCGCATCCGCGCTAACCGGATCTTGCCCATCATCCTGATCACGTGGCGCGTACCGGGAGGTTCCGGGCGGATGAACGTTGCGTTGCACACGTCGGCGGCGTTTGGCGCGACGCCGCCGGGGGGAGTGGTGTCCGCAGTCTTCCAGTCGTGGCGAGAGGGTTGTCGGATGCGTACCTGCCGGGTGGGACTTGTCGGGGCCGGTGGGGTGGCGCAACGCCACGCCCGGGTGCTCACCGGCTTCGAGGACGTGGAACTGCTCGGCGTCACCGACGTCGCGCCGGACGCGGCCGGGGCGCTCGCCGGCACGTACGGCGGCCGGGTGTTCCGCGACGTGGACGAACTCCTCGCGGCCGGCCCGGACGCGGTGTACGTCTGCGTGCCGCCGTTCGCGCACGGCCCGGTCGAGGAGGCGGTGGTGGCCGCCGGGGTGCCGATGTTCGTGGAGAAGCCGGTGGCGCTGGACCTGGAGACCGCCGAGCGGGTCGCGGCGCTGGTGCAGCAGCGGGGCCTGCTCACCGGCGTCGGACACCACTGGCGCTACCTGCACGTGGTGGAGGAGGCCCGGCGGCTGCTCGCCGGCCGTCCGGTGCGGATGGTCAACGGCGCGTGGCTGGACAAGGTGCCGCCGGTGGCCTGGTGGGCGCGGCGGGACCGCTCCGGCGGGCCGGTGGTCGAGCAGGCCGCGCACGTGCTGGACCTGGTCCGGCTGCTGGCCGGCGAGGCGGTCGAGGTGACCGCGTACGGCGACGGCAGCCCGCCGCCGGTCGACGGCGCGGACATCGACTCGGTGACCGCCGCCACACTGCGCTTCGGCTCCGGCGCGGTCGGCACGCTCGCCGCGTCCTGCGTGCTCGGCTGGAAGCACCGGGCCGGCCTGGAGATCCTCGCCGACGGGCTGGCGCTGTGGCTGGCCGAGGACGGCCTGACCGTCCGCGACGGCGACGGCGAGCGGCACCTGCCCGCCGACCCGGACGGCGCGCGGGTCGCCGTCGACCGGGCCTTCGTCGACGCCGTGTGCGGCCTCGGCGACGACGTCCGCGTGCCGTACGCCGAGGCGCTGCTCACCCACCGGCTCGCGCTCGCGGTGGCCGAGTCGGCGCGTACCGGACGGCCGGTGGCGCTGCCGACCGGGCCGGCGTCCCGGCTCACCGCTCCGGTCGCGGACGCGGGGGTGAGCGTCGATGCGTGACCGGGTGGTGGTGGTCGGCGGCCCCGGCCGGGTCGAGCTGGCCGAACTGGACGCGCCGGAGCTGCGCGAGGGCACGTTCCGGGTGGAGACGCTCTACAGCGGCGTGTCCGCCGGTACGGAACTGAGCTTCGTCAAGGGCACCAACCCCTACCTGCACGTCACCTGGGACGCCGCGCTCGGGCTGTTCCGGCCCGGGGAGGCGAGCACGCCGTACCCGGTGACCCGGCTCGGCTACATGCAGGTCGGGCGCGTGGTGGCCAGCCGCACCCCGGCCGTCGCGGTGGGCGAGGTGGGCGCGATGACGTACGGCCACCGCAGCGGCTGGGTCGCCGACCCGCTGACCGAGCGGTTCGTGCCGCTGCCCGACGACCTCGATCCGCTGCTCGGCGTGTTCGTCGCGCACATGGGCCCGATCTGTGCCAACGGGCTGCTGCACGCCGCCGCCGACCTGTGCGGCGCCGACGTGCGCACGCTCGGCGACGGCGTACGCGGCCGCCGGGTGGCGGTGGTCGGCAGCGGCGTGGTGGCGTTGCTGACCGCCCTGTTCGCCCGCCGCCACGGCGCCGCCTCGGTGGTCGTGGTCGACCCGACGCCGGCCCGGCGGCAGGTCGCCGAGGCGCTCGGCCTGGACACGCTCGACCCGGACGCGGACGACCCGGCCGTCGTGCTCAAGACGCGGTGGAACCACGCGGCCGGGGACCGGGGCGCCGACGTGGTCTTCCAGTGCCGTGGCCAGGACTGGGCATTGCAGCTCGCGCTGCGCCTGCTGCGCCCGCAGGGCACGGTGGTCGACCTGGCGTTCTACCAGGCCGGCGCGGACGCGGTCCGGCTCGGCGAGGAGTTCCACCACAACGGGCTGTCGCTGCGCTGCGCGCAGATCGGCCGGGTGCCGCGCGGGCTGGCCCCCACCTGGGACCGGGAGCGGCTGTCCGCGGAGACGGTGGAGCTGCTGCGCCAGTACGGGGACGTGATCCGCAAGCACCTGATCTCGGCCGTGGTCCCCCTGGACGAGGCCCCGGCCCTGCTGACCGACCTGGCCGAGCGCCGCCGCACCGAACTCCAGGTGGTCCTCACCCCCTGACCCCCTCTTCCACGGCGTCGATCATGAGGTTGGCGGCGACAAAACGGACGCCGACCGCCGCCAACCTCATGATCGACGGAAGCGGACGGGAAGGGCGGAACCCGGCGCGCGGCGGGCGGGGGTCACAATCGGCTCCGGTTCGCGTACCGTTGCCGCTCATGGGTGTGTCGCAACGGTTGAAGACCAGGTTCCGCCGGTTCCTCCAGCGCCCGGGGACGACAGTCGACCTGGCGCCGCTGGAGAAGCTGCTGCCGGCGATCGAGGCGCGCGAGGCGGACCTGGAACAGCTCTCCGACGCGGAGCTGACCGAGGCCGCCGGCCGGGCCACGGGCTACGAGGAGATCTGCGCGATCGGCCGCGAGGCGGCCCGGCGCGGGCTCGACCAGCGCCCCTACGACGTGCAGCTGCTCGGCGCGATGGCGCTGCTGTCCGGCAAGGTCGCGGAGATGGCCACCGGTGAGGGCAAGACCCTCACCGCCACGGTCGCCGCGTACGGGCACGTGCGGCTGGGCAACGGCCCGGTGCACGTGCTCACCGTCAACGACTACCTGGCCCGCCGCGACGCCGAGTGGATGACGCCCGTCTACGACCTGCTCGGGCTGACCGTCGGCTGGGTCAACGAGGCGTCCACGCCCGAGGAGCGGCGCGACGCGTACGCCTGCGACGTCACCTACGTCTCGGTCAGCGAGGCCGGCTTCGACTTCCTGCGCGACCAGCTCGTCACCGACCTGGCCGACCGGGTGCAGCCGCCGCTGAAGACCGCGATCGTGGACGAGGCCGACTCGATCCTGATCGACGAGGCCCGGGTGCCGATGGTGCTGGCCGGCGCGGTCGGCGGCGAGCAGGACCCGGTGCACGCGGCCGCCGCGCTGGTGCGCGGGCTGCGCAAGGGCAAGCACTACACCGTCGCCGAGGACGGCCGCAGCGTCGCCTTCACCTCGGTCGGCCTGGCCACCGTCGAGGCCAAGCTGGGCGGCATCGACCTGTACGACGAGGAGCACGTCGGGCAGCTCTCCGCGGTGAACGTGGCGCTGCACGCGCACGCCCTGCTGCACCGGGACGTGGACTACATCGTCCGGGACGACTCGGTCGAGCTGATCGACGAGATGCGCGGCCGGGTCGCCCAGCGCCGCCGCTGGCCGGACGGGCTCCAGGCCGCGGTCGAGGCAAAGGAGGGCCTGGACGCCACCGCCGAGGGCGAGGTGCTGGGCACGATCACCGTGCAGGCGTACATCGCGCTCTACCCGACGGTCTGCGGAATGACGGCGACCGCTGTGCTCGTCGGCGACCAGCTCCGCGAGTTCTTCGGCCTCGAGGTCGCGGTGATCCCGCCGAACACCCCCTGCGTCCGCGAGGACGAGCCGGACCGCATCTACGCCACCCGCGCCGAGAAGGAGGAGGCGCTGGTCGACGAGATCACGCGCTGCCACGAGGCGGGGCGGCCGGTGCTGGTCGGCACGCTCGACGTCAAGGAGTCCGAAGGGCTGGCCGCCGCGCTGAACGCCGCCGGCGTGTCCTGCGTGGTGCTCAACGCCAAGAACGACGACGAGGAAGCCGGCATCATCGCGGAGGCCGGCGCGTACGGCGCGGTGACGGTCTCCACCCAGATGGCCGGGCGGGGCGTGGACATCCGGCTGGGCGGCAGCGACCAGGCCGACCGCGACCGGGTGGCGGAGCTGGGCGGCCTGTACGTGATCGGCAGCGGCCGGCACGACAGCCGCCGGGTCGACGACCAGCTCCGCGGCCGGGCCGGCCGGCAGGGCGACCCGGGCGGGTCGGTGTTCTTCGTCAGCCTGGAGGACGACCTGGTGGTCCGGCACGCCGGTGACACCGTGCCGGCCTCGCCCCGGATGAACGCCGACGGTCTGGTCACCGACCCGCAGGTCGACTACGCGGTCGAGCACGCCCAGCGGGTCGCCGAGGGCGTCAACCACGAGATCCACCGCAACACGTGGCGCTACAGCCAGGTGATCGAGCAGCAGCGCAAGGCGCTCGCCGAGCGCCGGGAGCGGCTGCTGACCAGCGACATCGCGGCGCTGATGCTGCTGGAGCGGGTGCCGGAGAAGGCCGGCGAGATGGACGAGGACCTGCTCGCCGACGTGGCCCGCAAGATCGCCCTGTACCACCTGGACCGGCTCTGGGCTGACCACCTGGCCGAGCTGTCCGAGGTACGCGAGGGCGTGCACCTGCGGGCGCTGGGCCGGCTCGACCCGCTCGACGAGTTCCACCGGAGCGCGGTGCCCGCGTTCAACGCGCTGGTGCCCGAGATCGAGACGCGCACCGTGGCCACGTTCGAGGAGACCGAGTTCGACGAGGGCTGGGAGCCGGACTCGTCGAAGCTGGTGCGGCCGAGCGCCACCTGGACCTACCTCGTGCACGACAACCCGTTCGGCTCGGAGCTGGACCGGCTGATCGCCTCGGTGGGCCGGCGGCTCATCTCCGGGTCGCGCTGACCTGCACGGAAGGCCCCTTCCGGTGCGACCGGGAGGGGCCTTTTTGCGCGGTTTCGCTCGCGGTCTGCGAGGGTAGTCGGCCGGGGCCCACAGGAGGGACGGACATGGGACAGGCAACGGTGCCGGACGGGGAGACCGCGTGGACGTGCGCGGGGACGGTGGAGGCCCCGGCCCGGTGAACCTCGACACGCGCCAACCCATGATCGACAACCTCGGTGTGCTGGAGACGGCAGCGCTGCTGCGCGAGCTGACCGCCGGCCTGATCGGCGTGGCCGGGTTCGACGAGGCGCTCGACCGGCTGGTCCGCATCGCCCGCGACGCCGTGCCGGGCGTGGACTGCTGCGGCTTCACCGTGCTGCGCGCCGGTGAACCCGCCGGGGTGGCCGCCTCCGACCCGGACCGGGCCGAGCTGGACGACCTGCGGCACGGCCCGGACACGCCGGCGATGACAGCGATCCGCCGCCGGGAGATGATCATCGCGGGCGGGCTCGCCGACGAGACGCGCTGGCCGGCCTGGAGCGAGCGGGCCCGCGCGCTGGGCGTGCACGGGGTGATCTCCGCGCCGGTCGACGTGGACGAGCAGGTCATCGGCGCGATCAACCTGTACGCCGAGTCGCCCGACGCGCTCACCCCCCGGCACCAGCTCACCGCGATGCTGCTCGCCGAGCACGCCGGGCTCCTGCTGGCCGCCGCGCGTGACCGCGAGCGGGCCGCCAGCCGGGCCGGGGAGATCGACGACTCGCTGCTGGCCGAGGGCGTGGTCGGGCAGGCCGTCGGCGTGATCATGACGCAGCGCGGCTGTCCCGCCCCGGAGGCGCTGCGGGTGCTGCGCAGCGCCGCCTCCGCACTGGACATCCCGCTGCGCGAGGTGGCCGAGCGGCTCGTGCTGACCGTCTCCCGTCCCCGGGACAACTGAGCGACAGTCGTTTCGCCTCGCGGCGCCTCGGGTAGCACCCTGGACTGGTGAGCTGCGCCGACCTGGGGAGGAAGCGATGCAGAGCCGACTGCGGGTGCAGGGGCATCCCATTCAACCGATGCTTGTCACGTTCCCGTTCGGCCTGTTCGTCTGCGCCGCGATCTTCGACCTGGCCGACGTGGCCGGCGGTCCGGCGTTCCTCGGCGAGGTGGGCTACTGGACCGCCGTGGCCGCGCTCGTCGCCGCCGGGCTCACCACCGTCGCCGGTCTGGTCGACCTGTGGGACGTCCGCGCCGGGCGCACCAGCCGGACCGTGCTGACGTTCAACCTCGTCAACGCCGTGATGGCGGCGCTGTTCCTGCTGTCCTGCCTGATCCGGGCCAGCGCGCCGCAGCGGGGCGCGACGGGTGTCCTGCTCGCCGCCGAGCTCGTCGCGCTCGCGGTCGGCGCGGTCGGCGTGGCGCTGGGCGCGCGGCTGATGCAGCAGTTCGACCGGGTCCGGGCGACCGAGCCGACCGGCTTCGAGACGTTCGGTGACGTGCCCGCCGGGGCCACCGTCGAGATCACCCGTCCGCGCCCGTTCTGACCCCGGCCGAAATCCATTGCCGCGGCCGCCGCGGGGGCGGCAGGCTCGCGGGCATGGTCGGGACGTTCGAGGAACTGGTGGCCGAAGCCGAGGCGGCGCCGGTCGAGGGCTGGGGGTTCGACTGGCTGCGCGGCCGCGCCACCGAGGAGCGGCCGCCCTGGGGGTACGCGCGCCTGGTCGGCGACCGGATGGCCGCCGTGAAGGCGGCGCTGGACGTCGACACCGGCGGGGGAGAGGTGCTCGCCGAGGTGCCCGTGCCGCCGCCGCTGCTGGTCGCCACCGAGGCGTGGTCGCCGAACGTGCCGGTGGCCCGGCGCAATCTCCGCCCGCTCGGCGCGTCCGTGGTGCGGGTGGGCGACCGCCCGCCGCTGCCGTTCCGGGACGCCGTGTTCGACCTGGTCGTGAGCCGCCACCCGGTGCACACCTGGTGGGACGAGGTGGCCCGGGTGCTGCGGCCCGGCGGCGCCTACCTGTCCCAGCAGATCGGCCCCGGTACGATGCGGGAGCTGAGCGAGGCGATCCTCGGGCCGCTGCCGCCGCCGGAGCACCGCCACCCGGAGGTGGCTGTCGCCGACGCGCGGGCCGCCGGGCTGACGGTCGTCGACCTGCGCGAGGCCACGCTGCGTACCGTCTTCCACGACATCGGCGCGGTGGTCTGGTTCCTGCGCAAGGTGGTCTGGACGGTGCCCGGCTTCACGGTGGGCCGCTACCGGGACGAGCTGCGCCGACTGGACGCGCGGATCCGGGCCGAGGGACCGTTCGTCGCCTACGCCCGCCGTTTCCTCATCGAGGCGCGCCGGGGCTGACCGGGCCGGGCGGGTGCGCCGCGGCGTGGTGCGCGGCCAGCACGTCGGCGCCGAAGTCACCGGCGGGGCGGCGCAGCACGGTGTGCGCGTGGTTGCCGTCGTCGGTCGTGTTGTCGTACTCGATCAGCAGGTCCTCGCCCTGCACCCGGTAGTAGTGCCGCCGGCCGGGCTCCACCGGGCCGGCCCAGGCGAAGTGCAGCTCGCCGCCGTCGAGCCGGTCGGCCTCGCGGGCGGCCAGCTCCGGCGGCAGCCGGTCCAGGTAGAGCGCGACCAGCCGGTCGAGAAGCGCCCGGCCGGTGGGCCGCAGCCGCCCCCGGGGTACGCCGAGCGGGTCGAGCCGGTCCGGGGCGGCGGCCCGGGTGGCGCTGATGATGTCGGCGGGCGCCTCCTCGGCGATGATCGCTGCGGACCGGCCGCCCGGCCCGAGCGCGTCGAGCAGTTCTCGGGCCAGATCCTCCTCGGGGCCCAGGGGCCGGGAGACCGGGCGCCCGGCATGCCGCACGGTGGCCGGGTTGGCGCCGAGGAAGACCGGCGCGGGGGAGACCCGGTCGTCGGCGACGGTCATGCTCACCGACAGGTGGTGTCCCTCGAACCGCCAGGCCCAGTCGTCGTCGCGGGCCGGGTCGCCGAAGACGGCCACCCAGTAGTCGCCGCTGTGCCGGCCGCGCCGCCAGTCCTCGGCCCGGTCCAGCACCTCTTCGAGAGCCATCACGGCCATGGCCTGCGCGTACGCGGCCGGGCTGAGCGCGGTGGCGAGCAGCCGGTGCGCGGCCTTGCGGGCGCCGACGTCCAGGCCGGCGAGCGTGACGCCGGGCCGGGGCCGCGGCCGGTACTCCAGCCACCGCCGGGCCGGCTCGTCGTCGAAGGCGTGCCGGGCGGCGTCGCGGGCCGGCTCGTCCAGCGCCGCCAGGAACGCCTCGGCCGCCGCGCGCATCTGCTCGGGTACGGGATCCTCCACCGTCCCTGTATACCGCCCGCCGCTCATGCGCGGCCGAGCAGCGCCAGCATGTCGGGCAGTTCGAAGAACCGGGCGGTCTCGACCGCGGACGGGCCGCCGTGGTCCGGGTCGGCGCCGGCCTCGAGCAGCGCGCGGACCGCTGCCTCCTGGCGCCGGAACACGGCCGCGGCGAGCGCGGTCTGTCCCCGGTCGTTGACCCGGGCCGGGTCGGCGCCCCGGGCCAGCAGCGCGGCCACCGTGTCCGGGTGGGCGTGGTACGCGGCGAGGATCAGCAGCGTGTCGCCCTTGGCGTTGGTGAGGTTGACCGGCAGCCCGGCGTCCACGTTGGCCGCCAGTTCGTCGGTGGCGCCGGCCCGGGCCAGGTCGAACATCCGGTGGGCGAAGGCGATGGTCTCGTCGTCGAGTTCGTCGGGCATCCGCCCAGGCTATGGCGTCGCGGCCGGACGCGCCTGGTAGCTTGCGCAGCCGGGCACGGGAGGCGCACGCATGGACGATCGGGTGTACGTGGGCAACGCGGCGGTGGACGGCGCGACCGACGCGGGCTGGCTGCTGGGTCACTTCAAGCCGCCCGGGGACGTGCGGCACAGCACCGACGTGGAGGTGAAGTGGGGCGTGCACCTGGCGGGGGAGACCCGGTCCCGGTGGGCCACCGGTGAGCGGCGTACCGCCCTGCTGGTGCTGATCAGCGGCGCGTTCCGGATCGAGTTGCCGGACCGGACGGTGGTGCTGCGCGCGCCCGGTGACTACGTGGTGTGGGGCCGGGGCGTGGACCACTCCTGGTACGCCGAGCGGGAGTCCACGGTGCTCACCGTCCGCTGGCCGTCGGTGCCGGGTTACAAGGTGGAGCCGCCGGTGCGGCGGTGAGCGCGCCTCTCGTCCCAGCATTCGGTAATACCTACTAAACCGATAGGCTTTACCGTCTAAGCTGGGGGAGTACACCCGCTCCGCACCGTGAGGACGTCCCGCCGATGACCAGCACCGCTCCCGCCGACCTGCTCGCCGTCGCCGCCCGCCGGGCCGACCCGGACGGCTGGCCGGTGCCGCTGCGCTTCGAGGCGTCCGACCGGTGGTACGCCCGGCTGGACGCCGGCGACGAGCACGAGGTGTGGGCGCTGAGCTGGCTGCCCGGACAGGGCACCGACCTGCACGACCACGGCGGCTCGGCCGGCGCGTTCCTGGTCGTGGCCGGCGTGCTCACCGAGGAGACGGTCGGCGGCGGACGGCTGCGCCCGCACCGGCTCGCCGCCGGCGCCGGCCGGCGCTTCGGCGCACGGCACGTGCACCAGGTCACCAACCGCGGCGACGAGCCCGCCGTCAGCGTGCACGTGTACCGGCCGGCGCTGACCCGGATGACCCGCTACCACCTCGTCGCCGGCCGGCTCCGGGTCGCCGAGGTGGCCCGAGCCGGTGTGGCCTGGTGAGCCGCCGCCGCAACCCCGACGAACGGAAGGACGCCACCATGGCGCAGCAGACCCCCACCACCGCGACCGACCGCTGTCCGGTCCCGCCGCCCGGCTCGCGGGGCATCGACGAGATCCTCGCCGCCGCCCGGGCCCGCCTGCGCCGCCTCGACCCGGAGCAGGCCCACCTGGCCTGCCGGGGCGGCGCGCTGCTGGTGGACATCCGCCCGGCCGCCCAGCGCGCCGCGCAGGGCACCGTGCCCGGCTCGCTCGTGGTCGAGCGCAACGTGCTGGAGTGGCGCTTCGACCCGCGCTGCGCGGCCCGGCTGCCGCAGGCGACCGGCTACGACGTCCCGGTGATCGTGCTCTGCCAGGAGGGCTACACCTCGTCGCTGGCCGCCGCCGCGCTCCAGGACGTCGGCCTGCACCGGGCCACCGACGTCGTCGGCGGCTTCGCCGCCTGGCAGATCGCCGGCCTGCCCACCCTCGGTCCCAACCCGCCGACCCGACCCTCGTCCGCCGCGCCCCCGGTCACCGCCGGCGGGGCGCTCCGCTGACCGTCCCGCCGCACCCGGCGGGGCGGGGCGACCGCCCGCACAGGAGGCTCCCATGTCCGTCGTCGCCCTCACCACCCGTCCGGCCCGATCGGGCCGCCCCGACCGGGCCGTGCCGCCCCGGCCGCGTACCGCACCGACGCTCACCATCACGCTCGACCTGGGTGCCGGGCCGCTGATGCCGGGCCTCGCGCGCCTGGTCGACCTGCTCGACGAGCTGGCCGCTTCCGGGGAGGGAGCGGCCGCGTCCGGCGAAGGGCCGGCCGGACCGGACGGCCGCCCGGCCGCCCGTACCGTGCTCGACCTGCGCCGCGGCGACGCGCCCGCCACCGCGGCGCCCGCCCCCGGCGGCGTGCGCATCCTCACCGGCACCCGGCGCGTCCGCCACGGCGGCGCCGAGATCCCGCTGACCCGCATCGAGTACGACCTGCTGCTGTTCCTCGCCGAACATCCCCGCCGGGTGTTCACCCGACTGCAACTTCTCGCGAACGTCTGGGGCTACGAACACGCGGTGGCGCGCACCGTCGACGTGCACGTCCGCCGGCTGCGGGCCAAGTTCGGGCCGGACACGCCGCTGGTGACCACCGTGTACGGCGTGGGCTACCGCCTCGCCGACGACGCCGAGATCGTCGTGGACGCCGACGCCTGACCTCGGCCGACCCGAACGCGGCGCACCCGGACCCGGGGTGCGCCGCGTTCACGTCCGCCGCTGATCCGCCATTGTGAACCCCCGGGGAGACCCCCCGTACCACCGCGAATCGGTGCTCTGCTGTAATCAACGGGCCTCGCACGCAGAGCGAGCGCACGGCTGCGATGTGTTCGTCAAATGTCACATTCATGCAACGCGGCCGCCCCTTGACCCTCGCAGAGACGCCGGGAAGCATCGATGAAGCGGCGTCCCGGGCCGTGGGGAGATACCCGGACCAGCCCAAGGAGGACCATGTCGGTCAGCCCCGCCTCGTCGCGCGCCGGATGGCATACGTCCCAACCCGCGGTCCCCGGTCGTCCCCCCGGCGGCCAGCGCCGTCCCGCCAACACCGCCGCCGCGCCCATGCTCACCGTCACCCTCACCATCCCCCTGGCCTGCGAGGAGTCGCTCACCCCGGCCGCCCGCCGGCTGCTCGACGCCGCCCGCGAGATGCTCGAACGCGGCGACGCGGTGGTCAGCGCGGGCACCGTCCCGGCCGAGCGCCGGCCCGACGCCGTCCCGGCCGGCCGCGCCCCGGCGCGTCCGCTCGCCCCGACCATCCCGACCCTGCACATCCTCGCGTCGTCCCGGTCGGTGCTGCGTGACGGCGAGCCGCTGCCGCTGACCCGCCTGGAGTTCGACCTGCTGCTGCACCTGGTCGCCCACCCGCGCCGGGTGTTCACCCGGCTGCAACTGCTCAACGCGGTCTGGGGGTACGAGCACGCCGGCGTCCGCACCGTCGACGTGCACGTACGCCGGCTGCGCGGCAAGGTCGGTGTGGACGTCCCGCTCGTCACCACCGTCTACGGCGTCGGCTACCGGCTCGCCGACGACGCCCGGGTCACCATCGACCGCACCGGCTGAGCACCGGGACCACCACCCGACGACCGCCGCCGGACGGAGCCCCGACCGCCCGGAGCGATCATGTGGTGACCCGCCCGCCCGCGCGGCACGATGGTCCGATGCGTGTGCGCCCGATCAGCCCCGACCTGCTCGTCACCGAGCTGGCCGAGCGTCTCGCCCGCACCGGGACGCCCGGCCGGCTCCGGGTCGCCGTGGACGGCCCGCCCGCCGCCGGGCCGGACGTGTTCGCCGAGGCGCTCGTCGACCCGCTGCGCGCCGCCGGCCGGCCGGTGCTGCACGTGCGCGCCGAGGACTTCCTCCGCCCCGCCTCGGTTCGCCTGGAGCACGGCCGCACCAACCCGGACGCGTACTACGAGGGCTGGCTCGACGAACCAGGGCTGCGCCGCGAGGTGCTCGACCCGGCCGGCCCGGACGGCTCCGGCCGGCTGCTGCCGTCGCTGTGGGACGCCGACGCCGACCGGGCCAGCCGCGCCGCGTACGTGGACCTGCCACCCGGCGGGGTGGTGCTGGTCAGCGGCGCGCTGCTGCTCGGCGGCTCCTTGCCGTTCGACGTCACCGTCCACCTCGTGCTCTCCCCGGCGGCGCTCGCGCGACGGACCGATCCCGAGCTGCGGTGGACCCTGCCCGCCTTCGCCCGCTACGCCGAGGAGGTCGACCCCGCGGCCTTCGCCGACGTGGTCGTCCGGGCCGACGACCCGCGCCGTCCGGCGCTCGTCGAGGCCGCCTGACCAGCGGCTGCGGACTCACCGGAAACACTCAGGAAACAGCCGGTTTGGTCCGCCGCGGGCGGGGGTAATCGCCCGGCTCACAGAGCACGGGTGATCTCGTCACCCGCGCTTACACAGTCGGACCGGGTCCGGGGCGCTGGCCGCCCCGGTCCGGTATGAGGACGTAGGAAAGGCAGGCAGCGATGCTCGTCCACGACACGACAGCCACCGGCCGCTCCCAGGCGGAGGTCGACCAGATCCGGCAGTCCCTGCGGTCGCGGTACGACGAGCTGACCGCCGAGTACGAGCAGACCATGGCGCAGAGCCAGGTGCTGCGGCTGGTGGAGGTCGGCGACACCGCCGGCGACGACCAGGCCGACAGCGGCACCAAGACCGCCGAGCGGGACACCGCGCAGTCGCTGCTGCGGACCATCCTGGACCGGCGGGCCCAGTTCGAGCACGCGCTGACCCGCCTGGACGAGGGCACCTACGGCTTCTGCGAGGGCTGCACCGCGCCCATCCCGGTGGAGCGGCTGGAGATCTTCCCGTCCGCCACCTCCTGTGTGACCTGCAAGCAGACCCGGGAGCGGCGGGCTGCCTGAACGCCGTTCCGGTTGCCGGTCGGTCCCCGACGCGGTGGACTGCCACCATGGGTGAGATCAAGGTGGGCACCGCCTCGTGGACCGACCGGACCCTGCTCGACTCCGGCTGGTACCCGGCGAGCGCCGACACGCCGGAGAAGCGGCTGTCCTACTACGCCCGGCAGTTCCCGCTGGTCGAGGTGGACGCCACCTACTACTCGCCGCCGGCCGAGCGGACCGCCCGGCTGTGGGCCGAACGCACCCCGGCCGGGTTCACGTTCAACGTCAAGGCGTTCAGCCTGCTGACCGGCCACCCCACCCGCGTCTCCGCCCTCTACAAGGACCTGCGGCCGGAGACCGACAAGCGCAACGTCTACCCGGACGACCTGCCCGCGCAGGCGTACGAGGAGGTCTGGACCCGGTTCCTGTCCGCCCTCGACCCGCTCGTGGAGGCCGGCAAGCTGGGCGCGCTGCTGTTCCAGTTCCCGCCCTGGTTCACCATCAAGCGGGCCAACAAGGAGTACCTGCTGGAGGTGGCGCGGCGGTGCGCGCCGCTGCGCCCGGTCTTCGAGTTCCGGCACGCCTCCTGGTTCGACGGCGACAACGCCGAGGAGACGCTCGGCTTCCTGCGCGAGCACGAGCTGCCGTTCGTCTGCGTGGACATGCCGCAGGGACACAAGTCGTCCGTCCCGCCGGTGCTGGCGGCCACCGCGGACCTCGCGGTGGTGCGGTTCCACGGCCACAGCGACAAGTGGACCAGCAAGGACATCCACGAGAAGTTCGGCTACGACTACTCCGAGCGGGAGCTGCGCGACTGGGCGCCGAAGCTGCGCGAGCTGGCCGGCCAGACCGGGCAGACACACGTCCTGATGAACAACTGCTACCAGGACTACGCGCAGCGCAACGCGACCACACTCGCCGGCCTGCTGGACGCCTGAGCGTCTCACCCGGTCCGGGTGAGGCCCGCTCACCCGCCCCCGCCGCAGCATGGACCAGTGGGCGCCGGCTCGGGCGCCGCGACGAGGAGGTGGGTCATGACGGTACGGGTGGTGGCGGACCGACGCCGCGGTGGCGTACTGCACGTGGTCGGCAGCTCCGAGGCGCCACGGCGGGGCGAACGGCCCGGCCGGTTCAGCCCGACCCGGTTGTGGCGGGGCCCCAGCGGTCCGCCGCGCCGCGCCGACGACCGACGCTGGGAGACCGAAGCACGGGGGTGAGCCCGATGGCCGAACAGCTGTTGTCCGCGTTCGAGTCCTCGCTGGACAAGACGAACGTGATCCTCAAGGAGATCGAGTCCGCGTACGGCTGGCCGAAGGAACGGCGCAACCAGTCCTACGCCGCGCTGCGTACGGTGCTGCACCTGCTGCGGGACCGGCTGCCGGTGCAGGAGAGCACCGAGTTCGCCCAGCAGCTGCCGGTGCTGGTGCGCGGGATTTACTTCGACGGCTGGCAGCCGGAGAACGTGCCGATCAAGCTCAACCGCGACGACTTCCTGTACGAGGTGCGCCAGGGCTTCCCGTACGACGCCGAGGGCGGCGCGCAGCGGGTGGTGCAGGTCGTGCTGGACACGCTGCGCCGGCACGTCACCCAGGGCGAGTGGGAGGACGTGAAGGCCACCATGCCGGGTGACCTGCGTCAGATGATTCCCTGATCCGGCACCGCACCGGCCCGTCCCGCCCCCTCGGCGGGGCGGGCCGCAGGCGTGCGGGACACCGGCAGCCCGGCCCGCCGGGCCAGCCCGGCGAACGCGACCGCGTCGACGATCGCCGCGCCGCCCGGGTCGTTGTTGAAGTAGACGTACGCCGGCTCGCCGTCGCCGAACGCCCCGGCCAGCCTGCGCACCCAGCCGGCCAGCGCGGCCCTCCCGTAGCGCGGCCACGGCCGAGCCCGGCCCTCGTGCAGCCGCAGGTAACCGAAGTCGGTGGTACGCCACAGCGGGGTGACCGGCCGGCTGAGCCGGTCGGCCCAGACCAGCGCCGCCCGGTGCCGCTCCAGCACCCGCCGGGTGTCGTCGGTCCACCACGACGGATGCCGCGGCTCCACCGCCACCCGCACGCCGGCGGGGAACCGGCGCAGCACGCCGGCCAGCGCGTCCGGGTCGGCGCGCAGCGTCGGCGGGAGCTGCACCAGCACCGGCCCCAGCCGGTCGCCCAGCCCGGAGGCCCGGTCCAGGAACCGGGCCACCGGTTCGGCCGGATCGCGCAGCCGCTTCACGTGGGTCAGGTAGCGGCTCATCTTCACCGCCACGCAGAAGTCGCCGGGCGTACGCTCCCGCCACGCGGTGAACGTGTCCCGCTCGGGCAGCCGGTAGAACGCGTTGTTCACCTCGACCGTGGCGAACCGCGAGGCGAAGTGCTCCAGCCAGCGCCGCTGCGGCAGCCCGGCCGGGTAGAACCGCTCCCGCCAGTCCCGGTACTGCCAGCCCGACGTGCCGACCAGGAACATCGCCGCGCCCTACTGGAGGTTGATCTGGAAGACCTCGAACGTGGCGCCGAACCGCGCGCCGAGCCGGCTGCCGGCCGGCCGGGCCATGCCCTCCAGGAACTCCTCGGCGTCGAAGCCGCCGTCGCCGAGCCCGCTCAGGTACGCCCCGTGCGCCCGCAGCGACGCCACACCCCGGTCGAACGTGTCGGTCACGTCCACCCCGTGCCGGGCCACCGGCGACCCGGCCGCCCACACCTCGCGCACCCGCGGCCACGGCTGGACGCCGTCGGTGAGCTGCTCCGGGAAGATCCACCGGTTGCCGGCGTCGCGGACCGCGTCCAGCGTGGCCCGGCCGCAGGCGATGTGGTCGGCCTGGTTCAGCGCGTACGCACCGTCCCAGGTCTCCCGGAAGTTGTTCGTCAGCACCACGTCCGGCCGGTGCCGGCGCACCACGGCGGCGATCGCCCGGCGCAGCGGCACGCCGTACTCCAGCAGCCCGTCGGGCAGGCCGAGGAACTCGACGGCCGACACCCCGACCACAGCGGCGGAGGCGCGCTGCTCCTCCTCGCGCACCACCCGGGCGCGCTCCGGCGACATCCCGTCGATGCCCGCCTCGCCGCTGGTGAGCAGGCAGTAGACGACCTCCTTGCCCTGCCCGGTCCAGCGGGCCACCGCGGCGGCGGCGCCGAACTCCAGGTCGTCGGGGTGGGCCACCACGGCAAGTGCCCGCTGCCAGTCCTCGGTCAGCGGGGTGAGCGGCTCCGGCTGCGTCACGTGCGTCTCCTCGCGTCGTCCTCCCGCCATCCTGGCATCCACCCGTCCCGGCCGCTTGCCCCGCGAACCGTCCGTACGGCGGTGTCCGGGCGTCTACGGTGTGGTTAGAGAAGATCGGGCGTGGGGTACCACCCGCTGCACACGGACCCCGGCACCACGCGGGGCGGCACACCGAGGGAGCACCCATGGCATTGAACGACGACGACATCCAGAGCAGCGGCGGCAGCGGCCTGGAGGGCCCGGCCGACGGCGGTGCCACCCCGGGCCAGCACGACGGTGGCGCGGACGGCGGCGCCGAGGGCCCCGCTGACGGCGGCGCGACCCCGGGCCAGCACGACGGTGGCGCGGACGGCGGCGCCGAGGGCCCGGCCGACGGCGGCGCGACCCCCGGCCAGCGCGACGGCGGCGCCGACGGCAGCGCCTGACACATGAGCACCACGCACGTCGACCCGCCGGGTGGCCTGGGCCGCCCGGCGGTTCCGTTCGCCGCGACCGAGGCGCTGACCCGGTGCGTGGCGGTGGAGCCGGCCAAGTTCGCCGCCGACCACTGGGGGCGCAGCCCGCTGCTGTCCCGCGCCGCCGAACTGCCCAACCCGGACGGCTTCACCGACCTGCTCAGCCCCGCCGACGCCGACGAGCTGCTCAGCCGCCGCGGTCTGCGTACCCCGTTCCTGCGGGTGGCCAGGGACGGCCAGCTCGTGCCGGCGGCGCGGTTCACCGGCGGCGGTGGCGCCGGCGCCGAGATCGGCGACCAGGTCCTCGACGAGAAGGTGCTGGCGCTGTACGCCGACGGCGCGACGCTGGTGTTGCAGGGCCTGCACCGCACCTGGCCGGCGCTCGTCGACTTCGCCCGCGACCTGGGCACTGCGCTGGCCCAGCCGTTGCAGGTGAACGCCTACCTGACCCCGGCCGGCAGTCAGGGCTTCGCCACCCACTACGACACCCACGACGTGTTCGTGCTCCAGGTGGACGGGCGCAAGCACTGGCGGATCCACCCGCCGGTGCTGGCCGACCCGCTGGAGCGCCAGCCCTGGGGCGGCCGGGCCGACGAGGTCTCCGCGACCGCCGACGGGCGCCCGGCGCTGGACGTCGTGCTCGAACCGGGCGACGCGCTCTACCTGCCGCGCGGCTGGCTGCACAGCGCCCAGGCGCAGGAGTCCAGCTCGCTGCACCTGACCGTGGGCATCCGGGCGCTGACCAGGTACGCCGTGGTGGAGGAACTGCTCGCGCTCGCCGCCGAGGACGCGCGGCTGCGCGCGAGCCTTCCGTTCGGGCTCGACCTGGCCGACCCGGACGCGATCGAGCCGGAGCTGACCGAGACCGTCGAGGCGTTGCGCGACTGGCTGTTGCGGGCCGATCCGGCGGCGGTGGCCGGCCGGCTGCGCGCCCGGGTCTGGCCGGCCGCCCGGCCGGCGCCGATCCGGCCGCTGGCCCAGGCCGAGGCGCTGGCCCGGCTGAGCCCGGACAGCGAGGTCGCCGTGCGCGGCGGGCTGCGCTGGCAGCTCACCCCGGCCGCCGACGGACGGGTCACGCTGCGCGTACCCGACCGCACGCTCACGCTCCCCGGCACCTGCGAGGCGGCGCTGCGCGCGCTGCTGACCGGCGAGGTGACCCGGGTAGGCGACCTGCCCGGCCTCGACGACGACGCCGACCGCCTGGTGCTGGCTCGCCGCCTCCTGAAGGAGGCCGTCCTGACCCCCGCCTGATCCCGGCGACCATGAGGTTGACCGGCGGCGCGACGGCGTGTCGCGCCGCCAACCTCATGATCGACGGTCCGAGGGAGGGCGTGGGGAGGGGCGGTCAGCGGGTGTAGGTCACCGTCAGCAGGAGCAGGGTCGTGACCAGGCCGGAGGCGGCCACCAGGATCATCGGGCGCGGGGTCAGCACCGCGTGGCGGCGGTCGGCCAGCAGCCGGGCCGGCGCCAGCCCGATCACCGGACCGAGCAGCGTAACCACCAGCGCCAGCACCGGCAGGCCCACCGCCAGGTCACCGCTGGAACCGGCGGCGAGCGCCCGCGCACCCACCCCCAGCGCGTACGCCACCAGCGCCCCGCCGATGCCGCACGCGACCAGCAGCGGGTTCACCGAGCCGGGCAGCTCACCCGGCGCGCCGGTGCGCTCCAGCAGCTCCCGGACCGCCCGCAGCAGCGGCACCGGGTCACCGGCGGCGCCGCGTACCGGGCCGGGCGGGTCACCGAGCCGCCGGGCGCCCATGCCCAGCCGGGCCCGCAACTGCGTCCACAGGTGAGTGACCTCGGCGTCGACGCGCTCCACCATCCGAGACGCCTCGGCCACCTCCGCCTCGGCCTGCCGCACCTGCTCCTTCGCCTCGGCCACCGCCCGGCCGGCGGCGGCCACCTGCTGGGCGTACCAGGTGTCCGCCTCGGCCCGCTGGGCGGACACCCGGGCGGTCAGCTCGGCGAGCCGGCGGATCTGCGCGTCGTACGTCTCACTGGCAACCGGTTCGTTCATCGGGACGGACCATAAGGGATGATCACCTGTCCGGTGCGGTGCACCGCCCGGTCGAAGTACAGACCGCGCCACGGCCGGGGATACCAGTCCGGCCCGCCGCTGCCCGGATACAGCGAGGAGCCCAGCTCACCGCCCTGCACGTCGAGCGCCACCCAGGCGCCGATCTGATCGGTGCGCGCGCCCGCGCCGCCCAGGTCGACCCGCATCCGGGCCACGCCACGCCACCACGCCAGCACGTGCGTACGCCGTTCCGGCCCGTCGTGCAGGATCCGGCGCAACTGCTCCAGCCCGGTCCGCGTACCGGCCTTGCCGGCCAGCGCCGCGGCGGCCGCGTCCACCGCGTACAGCAGCAGGAAGTGCGGGGTACGCGCCGCACCCGGCGCGCCGAGTCCGTCACCTGCCTCGGCCATCAGCTCCGGCACCGTCTCCTCGTCGTACCAGGAGGCGTCGCCTTCCAGGTCCTCGTACAGGGCGCGGGCGGCCGGGTCGGCGTCCGGGTCCAGGCAGGCGATGGAGAACCGGGCGGTGCCGGGCCGGTACTGCCGGGCCAGCGACCGGGCGGCGGCGTCGAGCACCGCGCACGCCTCGTCCACCCGGGTGCCCAGCACGGCCAGGTTGCGGCCCGGCGCCCGGGGCAGCCGCAGCGCCGCCGAGCGGGCCTGCACGTCGATGATCTCGCCCAGCAGCGCCACCGGGCTGCGCGGCACGCCCTGCTCCGGCGCGGTCAGCGCGCGGAAGTCCGGCGCGTCGGCCAGCTTCGGGATCGCGTCGCCGTCGAACAGCCGGGCCGGCGCGGCGTCCTGCGGGCGCATCCGCCACAGCCGGTGCTGGAGCTCGCTCCACGTCTCCCAGTCGCTGGCCGACGGGATCCGGGCCACCTCGTTCCCCTCGGCCAGGCCCGACTCGGCGTTGATCACCGCGTGGTGGCGGGGCAGCGACTGCGCCGCGTCGTTGCGCTCGGCCAGGATGCGCAGCGCCTTCGGCAGCGCGATCCGCAGCGTGAACTGGGCGACGAGCGCGGGCCGGCCCCACAGCGCCTCGATGCCGCGCACGTCCTGCGAGGCGAGCACCAGGTGGATGCCCTGCGACCGGCCCCGCCGGGCCAGGTCCTCCAGCAGGTCGGCGGCCTCCCGGGCGACCACGTCCCGGCCGGCGAGCAGCGCCTGGAACTCGTCGACCACCGCCACGATGCGCGGCCAGTGCCCGTCCGGGTCCACCGCGCGCAGCTCGGCCAGCTTGGTGACCTCGTGCTTCTTCGCCGCGTCGGCGCGGCGGCGCAGCTCCTCGGCGAGGAAGCGCAGCAGCGCCAGACCGAACTCCCGGTCGGTGTTGACGTTGATGCCGACCAGCCGCATGTGCGGCAGCCAGCTCGGGTCGCGCCGGCCCTGCGCGAACCGGGCGAAGGACACGCCCTCCTTGAAGTCCAGCAGATAGAACTCCAGCTCGGCGGGGGAGTAGCGGGCGGCGAGCGCGCCGATCCAGGCGAAGATCAGGTTCGTCTTGCCGGTGCCGGACGGGCCGCCGATCAACGCGTGCGGCGGGTAGTCGCCGAGCGTGAGCAGCACCTGCCGCCCGTGCGGGCCCTCGCCGACCGGCGCGCTGAGCCCGTGCGCCGAGTCCTCCCGCCAGTACTCGTCCGGCGGCGGGAGCAGGTCCGTGAACGGCGTCGGCGGCGGGCCGGCGGCCACCCGGGAGGCGACGGTGCGGCACGTCTCGGTGACCAGGGCGGGCGGCGGCGGCGCGTCGAGCACCACCGGCAGCCCGGCCACCCGGGCGTCGTCGCGTTCCACGGTGATCCGGGTGACGGTCGGGTCGTCCGGCAGCTCGATGCCGCGGACCACCAGGTGCACGCCGCACGCGGCGCCGGTACGCACCACCCGGTCGAGCTGGCCGCGCTCGTGCCGGGACAGCTCGTCGCCGCCGAGCAGCACCGCCACCCGCCACGGCTCCGGGCGCCGCCCGGTCGCGGCGGCCAGCTCGCGCAGCGAGCCGTACTCACCGGCGAGCACAGTGGCGTTGATCCGGCGGATCTGCTCCACCAGGTCGTCCAGCAGCCGGCCCAGCCCGCCCGGCCCGACGAACGTGAGCAGCCCGGCCGTGCCCAGCGGCGCGAACCCGGCCAGGCCGCCGCCCAGGTGCTCCGGGTCGTACCCGTAGAGCCGCACCGCGCCGGGGTCGGCCCGTCCCACCGAGCGCAGCAGCAGCGCGGGGACCACGGCGGCCGGCCCGTCCCGGTCGCCGCCGGTCAGGTGCGCGTGCCCGGCGTCCAGGAGCGGGACCAGCGCCGGCACCGGTTCGGCGCCGTCGAGGCGTACCGTGCCGACGCGCAACGCGCCGGGCGGCTCGGACCGGCCGGCGGGCGTGGCCCGCCAGCGGTCCCAGGGCGCGGACGCCGCGCCCGGTGCCTCCCGCTGTGCCGCGGCGGCGGCCCGGCGGGCCAGGTCGGTGAGGCGGGCGGTGTGCCGGGCGTCGATCTCGGCCAGGCGCCGGTCGCGGGCGGCGCCCACCCGGGCGGGCACCGCCGCGGCGGCCTTGCGGGTACGGGCCAGCCGGTCCCGCCCGGCGGCCAGGTCGGCCTCGGCGGCGGTGAGCCGGGTACGGGTGGCGCCCAGGGCCTCGGAGAGCATCCCCCGGACCCGCGTCACCAGTTGTGCGCGGACGTCAGCCACGGGACGGCTCCCGATCGTCGGTGTCCTTGGGCAGGTCCCGGCCGAGCCGGTCGAGCAGTACGCCGGTGAGCACGCCCGCGGTGACCGCCGGGTCGGCCGCGTGCGGCTGCTCCGCGTCGTCGTCGCGGCGCGGCGGCGGCATCCGGCACACCCGGGTCAGCAGCGTGTCCAGCACCGGCCGCGGCAGGCCGGGCAGCAGGTCGCGGACCCGGGAGTCCAGCGCGCCGCGCAGCCGGGGCAGGTCGTCCGCGCGGGGCGGATGGCCGAGCAGCTCACCGGCCAGCTCGCGCAGCAGCGGCGGGGTGATCGCGGCCAGCCCCAGCCCCACGTCGGCGTGCGCCCGGCGCAACTCGCGGTGCAGCCGGTCCCGGTCGCCGGAGCGGATCCCGGCGACCACCCGGCGCAGCAGCTCGTGGGAGTCCTCGACGCGCTCGTCCGGCTCGTCCGGCGTGCCCTCCCGGCCGCCGGTCAGCTCCGCCACCCGCACCGCCCACCAGCGCCGTACCGCCGGTTGCTCGCCCGGCTCGGCGGCCGGGCCCGGTGCCGGCGGGTCCTCGCCGCGTGGCGTGTCGTGCCGGGGCGGCCGCTCGCCGGGCGGCGCCGGCCGCGCGCCGTCCGGTGCCAGCCCGATCGCGGCCAGGTACGCGGTGAGCTGCTCCTGCGCCACGCGCAACGCGTAGCCGGCGGTCTCGGCGTGCTCGGTGGCCGAGGACAGCTCCGGCACCCCCATCGGATCGGACGACTCCTGGCGCACCCAGCGCAGCCGCTCCTGCGCCTGGCCGAGCTTCTCCAGCGCGGCGGCGAGCTGTGCCAGCGGCAGTTCCTCGGCGGCGGCGCGTACCTGCGCGCCGATGTCCTCGACGATGGACACGGCAGGCCTCAGAGCGTCGCGACGTAGATCTGAGCCTGCTCCACCGCGACGAGTGTCGCGGCCAGACACTCCTCCAACTCCTGGCCCGCCTGTGTCAGCGAGGCCTGGGCCGCCTCGACCGTCTCGTGGCCGCTGCCCTCCAGCGCGCCGGCCAGCGTCTGCTGCGCCTCGGCCAGCTTCTCGCCGGCCGCCTGCACCGCTGTCTGGCCGTCACCGATCTGCTGGAGAGCGACATCGATGGCGGCCTTCAGCTCGGCGACGCTCGCCACGGGGACCTCCTGGGGGCGGAAGAGATCTCCATTACAACCCATCCCGGCGGGTGGACGAACATCCACCCTCGCGGCGTTGCGGCCCCGGTGTCCGGTTCCGGCCCTGACGTGCGCGAAGACCCTGCCGCTGGTCCCGTCGGCGGACTCCTCGGTCCCGCTGACGGGACCGGGTGCTCTAGCGGCCCAGCCAGCGCGGGCCGCGTACCTCCGCACCCAGCGCGGTCACCCGCTCGCGCAGCTCCCGGTCGGCGGTGACCACCACCCGCCGCCGACCCGGCGCGGCGGCGACCAGCTCGACCATCGTGTCGTCGCCGGAGCCGGGCGCGGAGACGACCTCCACGCCGGGCGCGGGCGCCACGTGCCGGGCCGCGCCCTCCACCACCAGCACCACCTGCACCGGCGGCGGCAGCTCCGGCGGCACGCCCGCCTCCCCGACGGACGCCAGCGCGTCGCGCAGCCGGACCGCCGCGCCGGCCCGGTCCCGCCACCAGCCGTCCGGGCGTGAGCCCACCACGTTCGCGCCGTCCACGATCAGCAGCGGTCTGCTCTCCATGCCCCCAGCCTGCCATCCGGTCGAGTTTGTCGCGCCGACCGCCGGGTAGCCACCGCCGACCGTGCCGCGCGTGCCGGGTGCCGGTCGTGCCGACTGACTGCGGAGGACGTGATGATGGGACCGGGTGACTTCGGCAACGACCCCTGGGACGAGTTCCTGGCCCGATACTTCGGCC
The DNA here is from genome assembly GCF_036902745.1 of Micromonospora sp. CPCC 205554. Lineage (NCBI taxonomy): Bacteria > Bacillati > Actinomycetota > Actinomycetes > Micromonosporales > Micromonosporaceae > Micromonospora > Micromonospora sp. CPCC 205554. The sequence goes on from NZ_JBAKHP010000032.1 coordinate 53,637, forward strand.
GGGGCGAGGGGGGACGCCGGCCGGCGCACCGGGTCGACATCACGCGCCTGATGACCGCCGACGCCCGGGAGATGCTCGCCGACGCGGCCCGCCGTGCCGCCCAGAAGCACAGCAACGACCTGGACACCGACCACCTGCTCTGGGCGGCGTTGCAGCGCGAGCCGCTGCGCGACCTGGTCCGCCGGGCCGGCGCCGACCCGGACGCGCTGCTGGGCGCGCTGGGCGGGCGCGGCGAGGGCGCGCCGCGCGGCGAGGTGCCGCCGAACCTTTCGCTGACCCCGGCGGCGAAGCGGGCGCTGCTCGACGCCCACCAGTTGTCCCGCGCGATGGGCGCCAACTACATCGGTCCCGAGCACATCCTGATGGCGCTGCCGTTGAACCCCGAGTCGCCGGCCGGCCGGATGCTCGCCGCCGGCCGGATCCAGCCCGAGTCGCTCCAGGCGGCCAGCGCCGAACGGGGAGCGACGAACGTCCCGCGTCCGGACCGGGGCACCCCGACGCTCGACCAGTACGGCCAGGACCTCACCGAGCTGGCCCGGATGGATCAGATCGACCCGGTGATCGGCCGGGCCGACGAGATCGAGCAGGCGGTGGAGATCCTGTCCCGGCGGACCAAGAACAACCCGGTGCTGATCGGCGAGGCCGGTGTCGGCAAGACCGCGATCGTGGAGGGTCTCGCCGAGCGGATCTGCGACGGCGACGTGCCGCAGACGCTGATCGGCAAGCGGGTGATCCAGCTCGACCTGTCCGGCCTGGTCGCCGGCACCCGATACCGGGGTGACTTCGAGGAGCGCCTGAAGAAGGTGATCGATGAGATCCGCGCCCACCGCGAGGAGCTGATCATCTTTCTGGACGAGATCCACACGCTGGTCGGTGCGGGCGGCGCCGGCAGCGAGGGCGGGATGGACGCCTCGAACATGCTCAAGCCGGCCCTGGCGCGCGGCGAGCTGCGGGTGATCGGCGCGACCACGCTCGACGAGTACCGGCGCAGCATCGAGAAGGACGCCGCGCTGGCCCGCCGGTTCCAGCCGGTGCTGGTGCCCGAGCCGACCGTCGACGACACCATCGCGATCCTGCGCGGCCTGCGCGACCGGTACGAGGCGCACCACCAGGTCCGGTTCACCGACGAGGCGCTGGTCGCCGCCGCCGAGCTGTCCGACCGGTACGTCACCGACCGCTTCCTGCCGGACAAGGCGATCGACCTGATCGACCAGGCCGGTGCCCGGGTGCGGCTGCGCACCCGTACCCCCGCCGAGGACGTGCGCGAGCTGGAACAGCAGCTCGACGAGACGCGCCGGGACAAGGAGCAGGCGGTCTCCGACGAGCAGTACGAGCGGGCCTCCGCGCTGCGCGACCGGCTCGCCGAACTGGAGGACCAGGTCCGCCGCGCCCGCGGCGACGAGGGGCCCAGCCACGTGCCCGAGGTGGGGCCGACGGAGATCGCCGAGGTGGTCTCCCGGGCCACCGGCATCCCGGTCACCCAGCTCACCGAGGAGGAACGCGACCGGCTGCTGCGCCTGGAGGGCCACCTGCACGAGAAGGTGATCGGGCAGGACGACGCGGTCACCGCCGTCGCCGAGGCGGTACGCCGGTCCCGTACCGGCCTGGCCGACCCGGACCGGCCGATGGGCAGCTTCCTGTTCCTCGGCCCGACCGGCGTCGGCAAGACCGAGCTGGCCCGGGCGCTGGCCGAGGCGCTGTTCGGCGAGGCGGACCGGATGGTCCGGGTGGACATGAGCGAGTTCCAGGAACGGCACACGGTCAGCCGGCTGGTCGGCGCCCCGCCCGGGTACGTCGGCTACGAGGAGGCCGGTCAGCTCACCGAGGCGGTCCGCCGCCGCCCGTACGCGGTGGTGCTGCTGGACGAGATCGAGAAGGCGCACCCGGACGTGTTCAACATCCTCCTCCAGGTGCTCGACGACGGTCGGCTCACCGACAGCCAGGGCCGTACCGTGAACTTCAAGAACACCGTCCTGATCATGACCAGCAACCTCGGCTCGGAGCTGATCACCGGCACCCAGCGCACCGTCGGCTTCGCCACCGGCGCCCCCGGCGAGCAGGAGAGCGACGAGCTGCGGGAGCGGCTGATGCGCCGGCTCCAGGAGAACTTCCGCCCGGAGTTCCTCAACCGCATCGACGAGGTGATCATCTTCCAGCGGCTGGAGGCCGAGCAGCTGCGCCAGATCACCGGGCTGCTGCTGGAGGAGACCCGCCGCCGGATGCACGCCCAGGACATCCAGGTCGACTTCAGCACCGCCGGTGTCGACTGGCTCGCCGAGCACGGCTACCAGCCCGAGTTCGGCGCCCGCCCGCTGCGCCGCGTGATCCAGCGCGAGGTCGACAACCGGCTGTCCCGGATGCTGCTGGAGCACGAGGTCTCACCGGGGCAGAAGGTCACCGTCGACGCCCGCGACGATCGGCTCGTCTTCGACGTCACCGCCGGTGAGCGCGGCTACACGCCGGCCGCCACGTCCCATCCCCGATGACCGGCCGGGGCCCGTCCCGGCCGGGCCGGGACGGGCCGTCACCGAAGGACCGGAGGGCGGACATGACCGAACCCGAGGAAGTCCCCGACGACACCGGGGCCGGTGAACCGATCGAGGCGGCCCCGACGGCGAACCCGGCCCGGGTCCGGGTGCCGCCGGAGGGCCTGAAGCAGCACCCACCGAACGAGGGCGAGCCGGCATCCGGGCCGCCGCCGGGAGAGGAGGCGTGATGGTACGCGAGGCGCGACTCGACCCCGAGGTCGAGGTGATCTGGGACGACTTCCACGCCGAGGTGAACGTGCCCTCCGAGACGCTGCGGCAGTGGCTGCTGACCCGCGGCTCGGGGGAGGAGGCGTTCGGCCCGGATCCGGACCTCGACCTGCCCGAGCCCGGCCGGCAGATCCTCGCCGTGTTGCGCAAGCGCAAGGTGGACCTCACGCCGGAGGACATCGAGGTGATGCGGGAGGCGATCACCCGGATCCGGGAGCTGACCGCGCAGCGGCCACGCCGGGGCAACGCCGACGACGAGTGGCGCCACGCCCTGCTCGACCTCGGCCACGACGTCCTCGTCGAACGCTGAGCCGGTACGGCGGCGCCCGGGCGGAGCACCCGCCCGGGCCCCGCCGGCTACTCCGACTCCAGGCTGGGCAGCCGCAGCCCGGCCGCGTCCGCCGCGGCCTGCCGGTCGGCCCGGGCGCGTTCCTCGCGGCTGAGCAGATTGGCGTACTCGGTCACGTCGGCCGGACCCGGCACCTCCGGCAACCGGCGCAGGAACGCCTCCACCTCGGCGGAGGCGGTGGTGTGCGCAGTGGCCGCCTGACGCAGCAGCTCCCGCTGGTCGGCGGCCGGATACAGATCAGTCATGTCGCCGGTGATACCCGGGTTCAGGCGATTCGCACCCCACCCGAGCCGTTGGGCTGCACACCGAACTCCGGGTGCGCCAGCAGCCAGCCCAGGTATTCCGGATGGTTGGCCAGCGCGTCGGTGTACGCCGCGACCGCCGCCGCCAGCACCGGCTCGGCCACGGCCGCCGCCGGCACGTCCGGATGCCAGCCCAGCAGCAGCCGCCAGCGCAGCGGTGTGCCGGCCAGCCGGCGGGTGACCAGCCCCGCCACCGGACGGAACGTGGCCTGGCACAACGCCACCGCCTCGCCCGCGTCCACCAGGTCCAGCGCGGCCCGCACGTCCGCCTCGTACACCTTCTTCGGGGTGAAGCCGGAGCGGGCGCAGGCGGCCGCGAAGCAGTCGCCGAAGCAGCCGTCGCCCGGCGCGGCCACCCACCGCTCGCGCCGCAGGCCGACCAGGTCGACCTCGGCGTGGCCGGCCAGCGGGTGGGTCTGCGGCAGCAGCACGCAGACCGGCTCGACCGCCACCTCCCGCCAGCTCAGCCCGAACCCCGCCGACGGCGTCGAGTCGCCGCACACGCCGGTCAGCGCGAAGTCGAGCCGGCCACCGGCCACCATCTGCGCCAGCTCGTCCACCGACCACGAGCCGTACGTGGTGATCTGCGCGTCCGGGCGCTCGGCGGCGAGCCGGTGCACCAGCCGGCCCAGGATCGGGCTGTTCACCCCGCCGAAGCGGTACCGGCGCAGCGGATCGCCCGCACCGGCCATCCGGGCCGCCTCGTCCCGCAGGCCCTTCATCGCCGGCAGCAGCACCCGCGCCCGGTCCAGCACCAGCTCACCCAGCGCGGTGGGACGGGCGCCGCGGCGGTCCCGTTCGAACAACGGCCCGCCCAGCGCCCGTTCGATCCGCTGAAGCTGGGCGGTCAGCGCCGGCTGGGCCAGGCCGAGCGCCGAGGCGGCCTTGGTGACGCTCCCCGTCTCCGCGATCGCGCAGACCACACGCAGGTGTCGCAGCTCCAGATCCATACCGTGACGGTAGGACCACGAACCGATACACGGAAGGGGCGATCGGCTCACCCCTCGCGGCGATGCTCCAGGTCGCTCAGCCGGGTACGTCGTCCGGTGACCGCGTCGCGCACCTTGTCCAGCACCCCGACCGCCGGTTCGACGATCTTGTTCCAGGGCGGGGTGGCCGGCGTGCCCGGGTGCGGACGGGTCGGCGCCGCCTCCTCCGCGATCTCCCACCGGTTGCCCAGCCGGATCAGCTCGGCGTCGCTGGCCACCTCGCGCAGCGGCGTGACCAGCGCGGCGACGCGGCTGACGTGCCGGCGGACCCGCTCGGCCACGTCGGCGACCGCCGGGTCGTCCGCGCCGGACAGCTCCTTGAGCGCGGTCAGCAGCCCGGCGTCGGCCTCGATCTCCCGCTCGACCAGCTCGGCGGCGTCGGGCATCGCGGCACGGGCCGCCGGGAACAGGTACTGCTCCTCGGCGGACAGGTGCCGGGACACCGCGGCGGTCAGGACGTCGAGCACCTCGCGCCGGCCGGCCGCGTCCAGCGCCGGATCGGTGACCCGGCCGGCCAGCCCCAGCAGTGCCCGGTGCTCGGAGTCCACGAGGTCGGCGACGCTGCGCCCACCCGGCCGGTACGCGTCGTCGGCGGCGGGCGGCAGCGGCGGCAGGGGGACGGTCATGGTGCCCTCCTCGTGACGGCCGGAGTCGATGTCCGGGCGGTCCGGCGGTACCCGGCCCGGCGATCGGCGAAACCGCCGCCGGAGCACCGGCGGCCCGCGACCACCTCACCTGCTGGTATAAGGAAGCGATGACGAGCGACGCCGCCCCCGCCCGACCCGACGCCACCGACGAGGTCGTCGACCTCTGCCGCGACCTGCTGCGCATCGACACCACCAACACCGGCGACAACGACACCAGCGCAGGGGAGCGGCGCGCCGCCGAGTACGTGGCGGAGAAACTCGCCGAGGTCGGCGTCGACGCCGAGATCCACGAATCGGCGCCCGGCCGGGCCAACCTGGTGGCCCGGATCCCCGGCACCGAGCCCGGCCGCGACGCGCTGCTCGTGCACGGCCACCTCGACGTGGTGCCCGCCGACCCGGACGAGTGGTCCGTGCACCCGTTCTCCGGCGAGATCCGCGACGGCTACCTGTGGGGCCGCGGCGCGATCGACATGAAGGACTTCGACGCGATGGTGCTCGCCGTCGTCCGCGACTGGCAGCGCACCGGCGTACGCCCCCGGCGCGACGTCGTGCTCGCCTTCACCGCCGACGAGGAAGCCGGCAGCGACTACGGCGCGCACTTCCTCACCCAGCGCCACCGCGACCTGTTCGACGGCTGCACCGAGGCGATCGGCGAGGTCGGCGGCTTCTCCTACTCGGTCGACGAGCAGCGCCGCCTCTACCTGATCGAGACCGCCGAGAAGGGCATCGACTGGCTGCGCCTGCACGCCAAGGGCCGGCCCGGCCACGGCTCGATGGTGCACGACGACAACGCGGTCACCGCGCTCGCCGAGGCGGTCGCCCGGATCGGCCGGCACCGCTTCCCGGTGGTGATGACCGACACCGTACGGGCGTTCCTGGCCGAGGTGTCCGACGTGCTCGGCATCGAGATCGACCCGGACGACCCGGAGACCGCGATCGCCAAGCTCGGCCCGATCGCCAACATCATCGGCGCGACCGTCCGCAACACCGCCAACCCGACCCGGCTGGCCGCCGGCTACAAGGACAACGTCATCCCCGGCCGGGCCACCGCCACCATCGACTGCCGCAGCCTGCCCGGGCAGAGCGAGGAACTGGAGCGGCAGCTGCGCGAGCTGGTCGGGCCGGACATCGCCATCGAGTACGTCCAGCGCCAGCCGGCCCTGGAGACCACGTTCGACGGTGACCTGGTGGCGCGGATGTCGGAGGCGCTGCGCGCCGAGGACCCGGGCGCCCACCCGGTGCCGTACATGCTCTCCGGCGGCACCGACGCCAAGGCGTTCTCCCAGCTCGGCATCCGCTGCTTCGGCTTCGCGCCGCTGCGGCTGCCCGCCGACCTCAATTTCTCCGGCCTGTTCCACGGCATCGACGAGCGGGTTCCGCTGGACGGACTACAGTTCGGCGTGCGGGTTCTGGACCGCTTCCTCCGTACCTGCTGACCGCGCCCGCCGCGGCGCCGCCGGCGCGGAACCTCCCCCCATCGCGAAGGGACTGCCACACATGACCGACCAGCACGGTGAGCTGGACGCCGCCCTCGAGCGGGTGATCGACGCGGCCCGCGCCCACCTGGCCGCGGTCCGGGCCGCCCAGGGCCGGATCGACGACGACGCCGTCTGGCAGGCGTACGTCGCGTTGAACAACGCCTCGTTCGCCTACGACGAGCAGCTGCTCGACGCGTTCGGCGAGGTGACGCCCTGGGACGTGGAGTCGATCGACCCGGACGAGGCCGACGAGCGCTTCGGTGCCGTCGAGGGCGGCGAGCCCACCGACCCGCACCCGCGGGTCATCTCGGTGCGGCAGCGGCGCGACTACCGGGTGCCCAGCGTCGCCGCGCTGCTGCGCGCGGCCGAGGCGGCACGCCGGGAGGGCACCCCGGAGGAGGACGAGCCGGCGCCGGTGGAGGGCGTCGGCGAGGCGGTGCTGGAGCTGCTGCAGAGCGGCGACGGATCGCTGTCCGCGCTCGACGTGCCGGAGCTGGAGCCGCTGGACGGTGTGGTGATGGTCAGCGAGGTCGGCACCCCCGTCGACCTGGAGTCGTTCGACGACGACGACCCGGTCGGCCCGTTCCAGCCGGCCGCCGACGACCGGCTGGTCGGCCGGCTCGACGAGCACCCGTTCATGGAACTCGACGAGGAGCACGACCACGCGCACTAGGCCGTGCGCGTCCCCGGGGCGGCGCCGCGCCGCGCGGCCCCGGGGACGGGCCCGGCGTCAGTACGACAGACCCGGCTGTGACTGGTTGACCAGGCGGCGCCGCAGCACCACCTGCCGCGTGCCGTCCCGGTAGAGCCGCACCCGGGCCAGCTCCCAGCCGGAGAACTCGGCCTGGATCGCCAGCTGCGCCGCGGCGGTCAGCCGATCGACGTTCGAGGGCAACCGCAGCGGCGCGTATTCGTAGTCCATGCCCCTATGCTGCCCAGGTCGCGGGCCCTCCGCCACCCCCTGCGGGTGACCCGGATCGCCCCGGCGCGGCTCAGCCGTCCCGCTCCGGGTAGCCCACCGGTACGGCCGACACGTCGTCCAGCGCCGTGACGATCTCCTCCGGCAGCGTCATCCGCTCCACCTGCAACGCGCCGAGCAACTGCCCGACGGTGCGGGCGCCGAGGATCGGCGCGGTCACGCCCGGCCGGTCCCGGACCCAGGCCAGCGCCACCTCCAGCGGCGACACGCCCAGCCCGCCGGCCGCGATGGCGACCGCCTCCACGATGCTGGAGCAGCGCGGCTCCAGGTACGTCGCGACGAAACGCTCGAAGTGCGGCGACACCGCCCGCGAGTCGGCCGGGCGGCCGTTGCGGTACTTGCCGGTGAGCACACCCCGGCCCAGCGGCGACCAGGGCAGCACGCCCAGCCCCATCCCGGCGCAGGCGGGCAGCACCTCCCGCTCCACGCCGCGCTCCAGCAGCGAGTACTCCACCTGCGCGGCGACCACCGGGGCGCGCCCCGGCCAGGCGGCCTGCCACGCGGCGGCCCGCGCGGTCTGCCAGCCGGAGAAGTTCGACACACCCACGTATCGGGCCTTCCCGCTGGACACCGCGTGGTCCAGGGCCGAGAGCGTCTCCTCCAGCGGAGTGTCCGGGTCGTACCCGTGCACCTGCCACAGGTCGACGTGGTCGGTGCCCAGCCGGCGCAGCGAGGCGTCCAGCGTCCGCAGCAGGTGCCCGCGCGAGCCGTCCCGGCGGCGGCTGCCCGGCCGCAGGCCCGCCTTGGTGGCGATCAGCAGCTCGTCCCGGTCCACCAGGCTGCCCAGCAGCGAGCCGATCACCGACTCGGCGTCACCGTCGGCGTACACGTCGGCGGTGTCGACGAGGTTGCCGCCCGCGTCGAGGTAACTCTTCAGCTGGGCGGCCGCGTCGTCGGCGTCGGTGTCCCGTCCCCAGGTCATGGTGCCGAGCGCGAGCCGCGATACCGCCAGCCCGCTTCGGCCGAGCGGTCGCTGTTGCATGGGTGAACCTTATTTCGAACCCGGCGTCACGGATATCCTCGCCGCAGTCAACTTCCCGCGCGACCTCCCCGGTGTGACATGTTCGGGGCGAGCCGGACGTCGAGGGTGCCACGCTCATTGCGTAACCTGATGCGACCTGTGGTGCGGACGGTGGGAGGATCAGTGCGACTCGGGCTCAACCTCGGATACCAGACGGCGTGGAGCACGCCGTTCGACCACCTGGCGTTGGCCCAGGAGGCGGACCGGCTCGGCTACTCGGTCGTGTGGGCCGCGGAGGCGTACGGCTCGGACTCGCCGAGCATGCTGGCCTGGATCGCCGGGCAGACGGAGCGCATCGACGTGGGCTCCGCGGTCATGCAGATCCCGGCCCGTACGCCGGCCATGACCGCGATGACCGCCGCGACCATCGACACGCTCTCCGGCGGCCGGTTCCGGCTCGGCCTGGGCGTGTCCGGCCCGCAGGTCTCCGAGGGCTGGCACGGCGTCCGGTTCGCCAAGCCGCTGGCCCGCACCCGGGAGTACGTCGACATCGTCAAGCTGGCCGTGGCCCGCAAGGAGGTCGCGTACGACGGCGAGCACTACACGCTGCCGCTGCCCGACGGCCCCGGCAAGGCGCTGCGGCTGGGCTTCCACCCGCCGCGCGAGCACATCCCGATCTACCTGGCCGCCGTCGGCCCGAAGAACCTGGAGCTGGCCGGCGAGATCGCCGACGGCTGGCTGGCCGTCTTCTACTCCCCGGAGTTCGCCGAGGAGCACCTCGCCTCGGTCCGGGCCGGCCGTGCGGCGGCGGGCAAGGAGCTGGCCGGCTTCGACGTGGTGCCGTCCGTGCCGGTCGTGGTCGGCGACGACGTCGCCACCTGCGCCGAGCTGGTGCGCTGGTACGCCGCGCTGTACGTCGGCGGCATGGGCAGCCGCAAGCAGAACTTCTACAACCAGCTCGCCACCCGGATGGGCTACGGCGACGCGGCCCGCGAGGTGCAGGACCTCTACCTGGCCAAGCGGCAGCGCGACGCGGCCGCCGCCGTACCGATGGAGTTCATCGACCGCACCTCCCTGCTCGGCCCGAAGGAGCGCATCGCCGAGCGGATGCGGGAGTACGCCGCCGCGGGCGTGACCACGCTGTCGGTGTCGCTGTTCGTGGCCGACCGGGAGAGCGGGGTGCAGACCCTGCGTACCGTCGCCGAGGCGCTCGAGCTGTCCGGAGTCGGCGAGTGACCTGGATCGAGGCCGTCGTCCTGGGCCTGGTCCAGGGACTGACCGAGTTCCTTCCGGTGTCCTCGTCCGGGCACCTGCGGATCACCTCGGCCCTGTTCTTCGGCCGGGACGCGGGCGCGTCGTTCACCGCGGTGACCCAGCTCGGCACCGAGGCCGCCGTCCTGATCTACTTCGCCAAGGACATCTGGCGGATCGTCCGCACCTGGTTCGTCGGCCTGGTCGACCGCTCGGTGCGGTCCAGCCTCGACTACCGGATGGGCTGGTACGTCATCGTCGGCACCATCCCGATCGGCATCTTCGGGCTGATCTTCAAGGACCAGATCCGTACCGCCGGCCGGAACCTCTGGCTGATCTCCTGCACGCTGATCATCGGCGCGATGCTGCTGGCGTTCGCCGAGTACTGGGGCCGGCAGACCCGGACGCTGGAGAACTTCCGGCTGCGCGACGGCGTGGTGATGGGCTTCGCCCAGGCCGCGGCGCTCGTGCCCGGCGTCTCCCGCTCGGGCGGCACCCTGACCGCGGGCCTGCTGCTCAACCTCACCCGGGAGACCGCGGCCCGTTACTCGTTCCTGCTGGCCATCCCGGCCGTGGTGATCTCCGGCGTGTTCAGCCTCCCGGACGTCTTCGAGCCGTCCGCGCCCGGCACCGCCGCGCCGAGCGTGGCGCAGATGGTGATCGCGACGCTCATCGCGTTCGCCGTCGGCTACGCGGCCATCGCCTGGCTGCTGCGCTACGTCGCCCACCACACGCTGTACGTCTTCGTGCTGTACCGGGTGGCGCTGGGCAGCCTGGTGATCTGCCTGCTGGCCACCGGCACGATCAGCGCGACCTGACGCTGCCTCCTGGCACGTGAAAAGGCCGGCACCCCGGTTTCGGGGTGCCGGCCTTTCGCGTTGTCCTGTCAGCTGTTCCAGTGTTCGGCCACCAGGTCGGCGGCCTGCTGCTCCCATTGGGCGTAGTGGTCGGGGTAGGCGGAGACCTGGACGGTCTGGGCGGCGACGGTCAGGGGCATGTCCTGCCAGCCGTCGACCTGCTTGAGGGCCTTGAGGAACGCGGTGGTGGAGTATTCG
>NZ_JBAKHP010000033.1:0-57817 GCF_036902745.1 Micromonospora sp. CPCC 205554
GCGGCCACCGACCCGAACTACCCCGCCCATGAACACCCGACCCACACATCCGTCACAAGACCCATCTTTTTGGCGGTCCAGCAGCCAACGGGGAGGCGCGTGCTCCTCTTGCGGGTGCCGGCATCTGCCGGCCAGCCGGTGGCCCAACGGTATCCGTCATTGCCCAGGACCCGAGGCCTTGGGATCGAGTTCGCGACGGCTCCTGACGGGAGCACCGAACTTCGGGTCGTTCTCACTGCGGATGAACGGCGGGAGGTCTTCAATCCGCTGATCGCCGACGTGGCCACGACCGCGCACGCGGCGGAGGGTCCCGCTGAGGCTCTGGCTGCGGCCATCGAGCGCTTCGAACACTGGCGTCATCTCCTCCAGTCCATCCGTGACACGGGGCTCAGTGAAGAGGCACGACGAGGCCTGTTCGGGGAACTGGTCGTCCTACGCGACCACCTGTGTCCGGTCCTGCCGCCTCAGGAGGCGGTGTCGGCCTGGCGCGGGCCGATGGGAACGAATCAGGACTTCGAACTGACGACCTGTGCCATCGAGGTCAAGACCGGAACAGGAAGAAGCCCTCGGACCATCGTCATTGCGAGCGAGCGTCAGCTCGATGACACCGGGACGGATCTCCTGCTGCTGGCTTACCTCGAACTGGACGAGCGCCGGGGCGGCTCCGGCGAGTCGCTCAACGCCGTGGTCGACTCTCTCAGGGAGGCGTCACCGTCGGCGGTGGTGAGAGCGGAGTTCGATGATCTGCTCATCCGTGCCGGCTACCTCTCCGAACACCGGCATCTGTACGACGAGCTCCGCTACACGGTCCGCGAGACGCACTTCTGGCACGTCACTGGCGACTTTCCGCGAATCACCGAGGGTGACCTACGGCCGGGGGTCGGGGGCTGCCGCTACCGAATCAGCACTGTCGGACTGGACCAGTACGGTGTCTCCGCTGAGCGGGTCGCCAGCATTGTCAAGGGGGAGGCATGAGCCAGAGCAGCCTGTCGGCCTACGCACAGGAACTCGTCGCCGACGTGCTCGCAACAGCCGAGGCGGAGAACGCCACGGCTCCAGACACCTTCACCCGCCGTGTGCTGGATGAGTTGGAGCAGGCCGGCGAGGTGGAAAACACCTTCACCGCGTACCACAAGGCGATCGGTCTTGAGGTCAACGGCTACGGGATGAACGAGTCCCTCGGGACCCTGGATCTCTTCATAACCCACTTCAGCCTTCAGCCGGAGGAGGGTCGCCTGACCCGGAGCCAGGCCGAGGGACATTTCAAGCGCCTGCAGACCTTCGTCCGCAAGTGCCGTGATGGCTTGGCGAAGGACATTGATGAATCGTCGGACGTGCATGACATGTGCGTCGCGGTCCAGAAGGCTCTGCCCGACGCTCCGCGGATCCGCTTGTTCCTCCTGACGGACACCGTCAGCGCAGTCTCGACGCTGCCGCCCGGCGAGCTGGACGGTCTCACCGTTACCCATGAGGTCTGGGACCTCACTCGGCTCCACCGACTGGCGTCCTCGGGGACGCTCAGTGAGCCGATCGCGGTCGAGTTCAATCCACCGCTCCCCTGCCTCGCCACGCCCGAGACCGACCGCAACTACTCGGTCTTCCTGGCGATCATTCCGGGACAGGATCTGGCCGACCTCTACAGCCGGCACGGCACACGGTTGCTGGAACTGAATGTCCGGTCGTTCCTGCAGACCAAGGGTGGGGTCAACAAGGGCATCCGAGAGACCCTACTGACCAACCCGGACCGTTTTCTGGCCTACAACAACGGCATCACCGCCACCGCTTCGACCGTCGAGTTCACCGAGCTGCCCGAGGGCGGTCAGGCGATCAGCAGGATCCACGATCTGCAGATCGTCAACGGCGGTCAGACCACGGCCTCGATCCACTACGCGCACACGCGTGACAAGGCCGATCTCAGCCGGGTCCACGTACAGATGAAACTGACCCGGGTTTCCGCCGACCGCCTGCAGGAGATCGTTCCGGAGATCTCCAAGTACTCGAACACCCAAAACAAGGTCACGGTCGTTGACTTCAGCTCCAACCACCCGTTCCACGTGGCCATCGAGCAGGTCACGCGATCGCTCTGGGCACCGGCAGCGGACGGGAGCGGGCAGGAAACGAAGTGGTTCTACGAGCGCGCCCGAGGGCAGTACACCGACGCCCTGGCCCGCGAACGCACCCCCGCGAACCAGCGCAAGTTCAAGAGCCTGCATCCGACCGCCCAGAAGTTCACCAAGGCTGATGCGGCCAAGTTCATCCACTCGTGGGCCGGTCTTCCCTACCTGGTGAGCCGGGGGGCCGAGAAGAACTTCCGCGAGCTCATGGTGCGTATGGGTGAGACCGCCCCAGCCGTCAGTGTCAGCTTCGCGCAGCGTCTGCTCGCCAAGGCGATCCTTTTCAAGGCCACTGACAAGATCGTCGCGGCGAGGGACTTCGGCGGCTACAAGATCAATATCACGTCGTACACGATTGCCCGGCTCGCCGAGGCCACCAACCGACGAGTCGACCTGGATCGCATCTGGCGGGAGCAGCGCCTGTCGCCTGCACTCGCCGCCGCCTTGGACGACCTGTGCGTGCCCGTCCGCGAGGTGATCGTCAACCCGCTCCGGGGAGGAACCAACATCGGCGAGTGGGCGAAGCGCCCGGACTGCTGGGAGGCGGTTCTCGCCGTTCCGTGGACGGTCCCCGATCAGCTGGCGGCGGAACTGGCTGACCAGACTCTTGAAGACAGCGCCCCGACAGACCCGGACGACGGCACCGGTGGCGATGTCGCTTCGGTGATGGCGATTCCCGCCCCCGAATGGTTCAGCTTGGCGCGATGGGCCAAAGAGACGAGCAACCTCCAGCCGTGGCAGCGGCAGTTGGCTGACAACGTGGGCCGCTACCTCAACAACAGCTGGACGATCAGCGACAAGCAGGCGGCGCAGGCATTGCGGGTGATGGCCGAAGCACAGCGGCTCGGATTCAGAAGCACGCCCTGACGCCGTTGCTCATCGTACGAGCATGAGAGGACCACTGTGACCAGCCCTCCGTTCGGGGATCTTCCTCCCGAGGCGTACCACGACGCGCTCTGGACCCGGGTGCTGCCCTGGCTCGCCCATCACACGCCTGCCACAGCACGGGAGTTGGCTGATCTCACCCCATCTCCGGATTGGTGGCTCACCGAATCACCTGCTGTGACGACAATGATGGCCGAACACGAAGTGCTCTGCCGTCACCTGGCCCGGTTCTTTCTGGCCCGGCATCTGGACGCGACCTTCGGAGAGAGCTTCCCGACGGTGCCCGGACGGATGCCGCTTGCCACTCTCACGACGGGAGCCAGGGCGCGGACAGCCTTCCAGAGACTTCAGGTGCAGACCGTCGCCGAGCTTGAGCCATTGTCGGTGAAGGACCTGTACGACGTCCGCGGCACGGGCCAGGGCACTGTGGAGGAGGTTGTCGCGGCGCTGGTGTCCGCTGCCATCATCCGGTCCGGCGACCTGCCCAAGATTGACGTCAGGGCAGAAGACACTCCATCCACGAGTACATCAACAGTGAGCCTGCCACCGGCACAGGCTCAGCTGCTCGAGGACCTGGCTCAGCTTGCCGCATGGCACCATCTTCGGCGACGCAGCGGTCAGTCTCTGCTGAAGGTCGTCATCGAAAACGGCGCACCCGAGCAGATTCAGGAAGTGGCACTGAGGCTCAACTCCCTGACGGCAGCCGACATGGTGCCCAACGGCGCCAGTCCTGACCCGGTCCTGGACTTCACCGCCTTCCTGTCCGAGCTCGACGAGCGGCAGTTGCAGATCCTCCGTGACCGGTTCCTCGGCAGGCGACCGAGGACGTTGGCTGAACTCGCGGTTGATTTCGACGTTTCCCGCGAACGGGTGCGCCAGATCGAAGTCCGGCTCAAGGAACTACTGGCACGTACCTTCCACTTCGGCACCAGTATCGGAAACCTGCTGGCCAGTCTCCGTGCCGAGATCCAACCTATCGCGGCGCTTGACCGACTGATCACCCTGCACCCCGATCTCGCCCGTGATGTTCCGGGTGTTGAGGTGCCCCTATGGCTGGTGCTCGACCGCCTCGACGATTACTTCGAGGTCAGTGACGGGTGGGCCGCAGCTCCCGATGTGGGCGCCGCACGCGAGCAGACCCGGATCCTGCTCGAGGACTTCGCGACCGAGCACGGTCTTGTCGACCTCGCTGCCGCCACCTCCGCCACCGCGATGCCGAAGGCGGAGCTGCTCGCATGGCTGAACTGGTGCGGCTACGTCGTGTACAACGACCAGATCCTGACCCGTACGCGATCCCTCAACGATCACGCGGCGAGCCTGCTGGCGGCGACGGGTGAACCGCTTCAGGCTGCCGAGTTGCACCAGGAAATGGGCCGAGACGCCACCATTCGCAGCCTGACCAACGCGCTCGGCAGCGACGATCGGTTCGTCAGGACCGACAGGGCGACGTGGGGACTGGCGAGCTGGGAGGTGGAGGAGTACACGTCGATCCGCCAGCAGATCGGTCTCGAACTCGCAGCAGCCGGCGGGCAGATCGAACTCACCCGGTTGGTGGAATCGATCACGAACCGGTTTGACGTGTCACCAAGCAGTGTCCAAGCCTACGCGGGCAACGGCGAATACGAGATCACCGGTCGCGTCGTACGGCGCCGGGAATCTCCAGCAGCGCCCCGCAAAGCCCCAAACGCGACCCGCAGGCTGTTCCGACATGGCGATGTGTGGAAGTTCCGCATTGTCATCACCCGTGATCACCTCCGTGGATCCGGTTTCCCTTTGCCGTCAGGTGTCGCGAGCCTCGTCGGATGTATGCAGGGCGAGGTGGTTGAGCTCGATTCGGATCTCGGCACCCAAAGCATCCGCTGGACAGGGCTGCAGCCCGCCAGCGGCACCATCAAGAGGTTCCTGGATCAGTTGCAGGCCAGGGAGGGGCAGAACGCCTTTCTCGAGTTCAAGCCGTACGGCCGCTTCAGCCTTATGGTCCGTGAGCCGGTTGCGCCCGGCACGGATCCGTTGACCCAGGCTCTTGAACTGGTCGGTGCCGCAGACAACCGCGATGTGGAGGCCGCCAAGGCTGCCCTGGCCACTGCAGTCGACCTTCCTGAAGACGCAAAGCCTCGACACATCCTGGCGGCCTACCGGCAGCGCGGCGACGACGACATCGCGGCGCTCCTCGAGCAGGTGTGGACACATCAGCGGGACAACTGGACCAGCCAGACCACCGCCGAAAGCCGGTCGGAGGCGTTCAAGCTCTCCCTGGCCGAAGCCGACCTGCCGACGTCAGTGGACCCTGAAGGTGACGCCGCGCCGCACGCCGACGATCTGCACGGCAATTCTGTGAACACGAAAGACGCTGTTCGCGGCGACGGAGGACCGGACGAGGATTCGTCGGCCGCCTGGGTGCCGGTGCCTGCGGGGTACCGCAGCGTCGGTTGGGTTCGTCCCAATGAGGCGGAAGCCGCCGTCCTAGCGTACCAGTTGCACGCCGATGTACCTGTACATGACGGTGATGAGATCACGGGCTGGGCTCGTTACGTGGACGAGGCCTCGACGGGGGCTCTCGATCTCAACGCCAACGTCAAGCTGGTGAGAACCCGTGGCCAGAGTGAGCGGATCGCCTGCTGGATCAGAGAGCATGAGGCGTTCAGCGTCACCCAGGCTTCGGCTGAGAAGCGTTCCGTCGCGGTGACTGGGCCAAACGGCGAGGTGGCCGGACTGGTGGAGTATTTCCAACCAGGCAGCGAACAGGCCACGCGCTTTCTGAGCTCGACGAGGCTGCTCCGGGGCCGCCCGCTGGGCTGAGGGAGAGCACTGAGTTTCTGCCGTCCTGTTATTGGCAGGGACGGCAGACATCTCAGCGCCACTCAGCGTCACGAAGATGCTGCTTCCACACGGCTGCGGGCGACTGTCAGTTCCTGCTCAGTGAACAGGGCGTGGAACTCCGGACGCAGTGCGAGTGCCTCAGCCGTGAGGTCAACTCGTCCTCGTTCCCACAGTGCGGTGAAGCCATCGGAGACCGCCGGATTGTGTAGCAGTTGTCGCACGCTGGCCAGTCCGCCCTTTTCCGTCACCAGGCGCAGCAACAGGCTCGGGTGGTAGCTGACCTCGGCCCTCGCCCGTTGACAGATGCGGACCATCTCCCGATGGAAGCGTGCCTCAAGGCTGCGCCGATCCACGGCGCGGATTCCGGGAGCCACCGACGGGCTGAGAGTTCCGCCTTGTCGTCCATGGCTCTCGCCCGGCGTCGCCGGCAACCCAGCGAGTTCGTCCCCGCCCGTCCTCTGCAGCACGGCAGGACGGGGCTCGGAATTGTCAGCTCCCTCAGGATTCACGCTGGCGGCTGGAACCTGCACCTCGTCGACAGACGCCTTCTGGTTGCGGCGGGGTGCAGCTTCCTCCCAGGAAGAGCGCAGCAGACGGGTGACGCTTCGGTTCCGGATCGCAGCCGGGCTGGTCGGGGCAAAGTATTGAACCAGCCCCTCCCTCCGACCGTCGTCGGTGTCGCAAGGGCTGTCCTTCCTTGTGCTCGCCGTGCGGACGACGGCCTCCGCCTCGTTCTGGCGTACCCAGCAGACGAAGCGCGGCCCGCCAGCCTCGGCTCGCTCGATGCGCACATCTGCTCGGGTGGGGCGAGCTTCGGTTGGGGTGCCACCCTGGTGCCGGGCCCAGCCCAGGACCTTGCCGGCATGACGGATGGGAGTGTCACGGCCGTGTCGGTAGCTTTCGAGGGCAGCCATCGCCTCGTAGGGACGAAGCCAGGCGATGCTGCGGTAGCCGGGAGGCACCCACTCATCCAGACCGCTCTCGTCCTGGCGCCCGCGGACCAGCGACGTGGCCGGATCGGGCAACTTCTGCGCGGGAGTCACGACCACCGTCGGAACGACGGGTAAAGCGACGGCCAAGTGAGCCTCAGGATCATCGACGGCTTCAGGCCTGATGCTTGGCGTCCCATGGCCTGTGGGTTCGGTGACGCCGATCGGCACAGATGCCGTGTCCTCATCCTCGGCAGCTTCTGGTACGCCTTGCTCGCCACTTGCCCTGGAAGCGTCCTCGGCCGGCTCGACTGACGCCTCGGTCGCAGTTGGAACACCACTGTTCGCCGGTTTCGCCGCACTTCCAGCTGCCCCGCCAAAGAGGCTCTCGCTCTCATCGGTTCGCGGACGCTGATCCGGCACCCGCAGATCGGTCCCGATCTCGGTCGACTCGTCCCCGCCGACAGGTGCCGCAGTAACCGGCAGGTCCCGGGAAGGCTCCCCGGTAGGCTCGGGAACAACGATGCCGAGTTCGTCGATGCGCTGCCACAGAGGCTCCAGCGCCGCCTCCGGGTCCCGGCTGAACACGCTCCCCCGGATTCGCACGAACACGCAGTTGCCGACCCGCTCCAGCACCGCCTGCCGGCGCATGTCGCTCTCCCACTGGTCCGGCCCGTGGTAGGCGTCGCCGTCGCATTCGATTGCCAGGCGTCGGCCGTCCGGCGCGGGCAGCACGAAGTCGATCCGGTAGCCACCAATGCGGAACTGGGCAAGCGGTCGGTAGCCGCGGCGCAGAATGCGGCGCAGCACCTCACGTTCGAAGTCGCTTTCGCAGCGCCGCTCCAGGTCGTCGTACGCTTCCTCCACGGCGTTGGCGTTCTGGCAGTAGGTGAGCAGCAGTCCGCGCGCGTCGTCCTCCCGCAGGTCCGTCGGCTGCACGGAGTGGAAGACCCACAGCTGGTCGCGGGCGCGCGAGGCGGCGACGTTCACCCTCCGGTGGTGGTCCCGTTTGGTGAAGGGCGAGACCGACCCGGAGTGCGGTTCGACGACCATCGAGACCAGGACGATGTCGCGCTCGTCGCCCTGGAAGGTGTAGGAGTCGCCAACGCGAAGCCGCCGCCGCTCCATCTCCTCCTCGCCGATCTCCTCCCGGAGCCGGGTGAGCAGGTAGAGAGCCTGCCCGCTGGTACTGAGCAGGCTGACCACGCCGATGCTGCGGCCCGCGTACGCAGGTTCGGCGACGATTGCCACAACCTGCGCGACGAGGGCTTCCGCCTCGGCGACGTTGACGTTGCCGTAGGTGGAGAGGTCCTGCCGGATGCCTTCGGGCACATGCACCGCGACGACCGGTTCGCCGATGCCCGGGGGACGGTCGGTCCGCAGCGGTTCAATCTCGCCGCCGTAGTACGTCTGGCTGGAGAAGCCGATGATCGCTGGTACGGATCGGAAGTGTTCAGTCAGCAGGATACGTTCGGGGGACCGGCGGACAGCGTGATCGTAGAGGCTGCTCTCGGGGTCGAAGTGCTCAGCCGACGGTACGTCGACCAGATGCGAGTTGATCAGGCCGGCGACCGTGCCGACGAAGGACAGTTGCGGGCCGATCTGCTGATCGTCACCGACGACGACGGCACGTTCAGCGAGGCTCAGCACAGGCAGTGAGAACATGTCGGCCTGGGACGCCTCGTCCACGATCACCACGTCGAAGTGCGCCCCGCCGGCGAACTGCTCGATGGCCCGATCGACGGACATGACCCACACCGGGACAGCGTCGACCGCGGCGCTCATCGCACGTTGGGCGTGAGCCTGCCACTGGGCCGCGTTCTTGCCTGTACCCTTTCCAATCTTTCGGAGGGCAGTGGTCCAGTCGGCCAGTGCGGCCCGCCGACGATCGTCGAGGGCCTTGGAGACCTCCAGCCAGGAGGAGGCTACGACGAGCTCCTGGGTGAGGCGCCGGATCCGATCCCGGGTCTGTTCGACGCGGCGTCCGAGCGCCACAGGGTCGACGCTCCCAACGACGGTGTCGAACCAGGTCTGGGCGCGACGCCACTGCCATCGATGTAGACAGTCACCCCCGGTGCCGGTCAGCGCGGTCGCAGTGCCCGCATCGATGTCGGCGGCCCAGGCAGGTGCGGTGGGACGGAGCCGGTCCGTGAGCTGGGCGAACCGTTGCGCGTCGGGCCGGAGCCCGGCCAGTCGTCGTACCTCGTCGAGGATGCCGTCCCAGCCCGACAGGTCGCCCTGCCGGCTCTGGTCCAGCAGTCGCCACAGCTCACTGGCCTCGGTGTCGGACATGCCGACTTGGAGCGCGGCGTCGATACCCCGCTCCTCGGCGAGGATTCGATCGTGCTCGAAGACCGTCGCGGATCGGGTCACCAGGTGAGTGAGCGCGGCCAGGCGGCTCACGTCGACGACCTGCTCAGCACGGGGCACCAACCGCCGGACGGTGGCGTGGAGGCTGGGCCATCCACGGCGCTCCCAGTCGAGGGCGGTCGCCGCATCGGTGAGGAGCCCACCCACCCATAGTTCGGGCTGGTCACCTGCCGCGGGTGGCAACTGGAGCGGACCACGCCAGTAGGCCCATCGGGTGTCCAACTCCTGCCGCAATCGCCGCAGGTGCAGGTGCGCGAGCACCACGTCGACATCGGCGGTGCCGCGCAGGGCCTCGTCATCGATGCGACAATCGGTGGCGAGCCTCGTCAGCGCACCTTGGAAAAGCTTGCTGATTCCCTTACCGGCGGCAAAGCGCTGCCGCAGCTCCCCGAGCTGCGCCACCAGCCGGCGTGGTTCGGCCAAATGCGTCTCCGGGACGCGGACCCGGTGCGCCGCAACCACTCTGGCCGCTTGGCCGAGTTCGGCCAACGCCCGCTGGCAGGCGGCGACGTGGTCCTCCCACATGGCCCGCCAGTTCGGGTCGGCCTGAAGCAGCTTGGCCAGCCGGTCCGTCCAAGCGCCCTCGCGGCGGGCGAGGATGGCGTGCGCCTGCCGCAACTGCTGGGCGAGTTCGTCGAGCGCCGGCCGGCCGAGCGCGCGTACCTCCGCCAGCAGCACCCCGTCGGCGGCGAGCTGGTCCAGCTCAGCACGGGTAATGGCGAGGTCGCGCCGGGCGGCCAGCTGGGCAGCGGCAGAGGGCAGCGCGGCCACGGTCGGAAGGTGCCGCAACGCCTGGGCCCGATCCTGACGTCGGGTACGTCGAGCGATGTCGAGCAGGTCGGTGAATTCTTCGACGGTCAGCGGCGGGGCGAGGTGCGGCGGGATTTCGTCGGGGATGTCGCCGTATCGCTCGGCGCGCTCCCGCAGCCAACCGCCCAACTCGCTGGGCGATAGTCGGACGCCGTTGATCTCATAGTGCGCCGACTCGTTCTCAGCCAGCGTCCGCAACGTCCCGAGGGTCTGTCCCAGGTCACGTTCGGTCTCTTCGAGCTGCCGGCGCAGCCGGTCCACGCGCTGCTGCTCCATGCCTTTGTCGAGCGTGGCGCCACGATCGGAGAGTTCCCGAGCGGCCAGCTGAAGCTGGACGAGCTGATCCGTGGACCGGCCGAGAACGGCCAAGCAGAGCGACTGGATCTCTGCGGGCAACCCGTCCCGCAGCACCCGCAGAGGGTCCTCCTTCTGCGCCACCACGAGCACCCGCTTGCCGTGAGCCATGAGATGGCAGATCAGATTGCGAATGGTGTGGGTCTTGCCCGTGCCGGGTGGACCCTGCACGGCGACATTCCGGTGTTGCGCGAGGCGGCGCGCGATGGACTCCTGCGCCTCGTTCGTGGGCAGCGGCATGAGCAGGCGTTCGCCGAGAGGCACCCACTGCTCCGGCTGGTCGTGCGGCATCTCCAAACGGCTCGGTTCGTGGGCGAGGATGGCCGCCAGCGCCCCGATGGCCGCGGTGTCTCCGGCGAGCAGACGCGCCCTGAGCTCCTCGAGGAATCGCCGGAGCATCCGCTGCCGGGGCCGAGCGAAGAGCACGCCGGTGTCATGGACGTAAGGCCCGGCCGGGGCAGGTGCGCCGCCGGCACGGACGGTCGGGTCGAGGCCGAGTCGACGCAGCGCCCGCTCCAGGAACTCCAGCCGGCTCAGGTCGTCCCAGATGTCCAGGTCAAGCTGCCCGCCTGGGCCGACCAGCC
Organism: Micromonospora sp. CPCC 205554; assembly: GCF_036902745.1. NCBI lineage: Bacteria > Bacillati > Actinomycetota > Actinomycetes > Micromonosporales > Micromonosporaceae > Micromonospora > Micromonospora sp. CPCC 205554. Next base: position 10,867 of record NZ_JBAKHP010000033.1, read on the forward strand.
CCAGGAGCTGGCTGAGGTACCGCTCGTCGAGGCCAGTGAGCGGGTCGGTCTGAAGACGTGCCGGCCCCTGCGGCACCACCTGGATAATTGATCGATCAGCATCGAACTCGATGCCGACCGGCGTGACCGCCAGCGGATAGTGCACTCGATGGGAGCCGATTTCCATACGTAGGATCCCGTGACCCCAGACGAGTTCCTGGGTGGCAGCGCTCATGTCCAAGCGGTGCTTGAGATCGAAGAGACTTCGATGCAACAGGCGGACCACTTCGATACGCCGCGCCTGCTCCGCCCACGGGCGCCAGTCGCGTTCCCGCCACTTCTCAAATCCAGTAGTGAATCGCTCGAGCGTGTCGTCGCCGGCCGCTAGACGCGGCTCCGTCTCCCACGAGACCTGTCCGCCGAGATATGGCGCGAACTCCACCGGTGCCCGCAACGGCTTCGGGGCTGCCGGTAGGCCCACCTGCAACCAGCTGCTGCCGTCCGGAGATACACCGACTCGGCAGTCCGGGTGGATGGGCAGGTCGTGCTGCCAGAACGCATCGGCCTGCGGCACTGTCCGGGCAGGCTTCTCGATCTGGGTTCGTACGGCCAAGAGGTAGTCGACCAGAGCGGTGGCCCGGTCGAGGATCACCGACGGGAGTTCGTCCGAGGACGTCGAGCGGGACAGCATGTGGAACCCTTTGTGTTGATCGTGCAGGTTCGAAGATCCGAGCGGTCAGTCTCGTGCGGATGGAAGCACTACAAATTCCGGCTCGTCTGCGATAAGTGCCGCGACAACACGTACATCGACCGACCTCCCCATGGCGGTCTCCGGACCCTACCCGGCAAAGTCCCACAAGCGGGAGCCCTCGGTCGTCAACAATTCACTGGCCGACTTGACATGACCGCCGCCCGTCTCGGCATGCAGCAAAGTCCACTTGTACGAGATTAGGGAGATACTGGTCAGTGGGAGTGGCCGGCCGGCGCGGGCAGCACCCGGGACAACAGCACCAGCACCCCACCCACGATCACTCCGACCATCGTGCCGGTGACCAGGCTCGACATCACCGCCGCACCTCGCAACAGCACCTCCCGCGCCCCCGGCTCCAGCCCGGCCAGCCCTGGCGCGTCCATCCCCAGCGACGGATTCCAGAACACCTGGTGACCGGCCGCCAGGAACACCCCGTACAGCGCCCCGATCACCACCATCGTCAGGAACGGGCGCGGCGGACGCCGCCACAGCACGGCGGCCACCCAGCACAGCGGCGGCCCGACCGCGAGCAGCGCGGCCACGACGGTGCCCTCCGGCACTACATCCAGGTCGTGCAGGACCACGCGCGGGGCGGCCAGCGCGGCCAGCGCGACCAACGCCGGCCAGGGGAACCCGAGGGTACGGCGACCCGCGCTCATCGCGTCACCTCCGACGAAGCCGAAGCCGAAGCCGACGTCGGTGCGGGAGCCGACACCGAGCCCGGCGCGGTCGAGCGCACGAAGCGAAGCAGCGCGACGAACGCCAGGACGGCCGTCACCGCACCTCCGGCGAAGCGCACCCAGTGACCGGCGACGAACTCGGCGGCGACCTGACGCAGGTACTCGGCGGAGTGCGTACCGGGCGGGTCGACGAACATGATCTCGTTGCGCGGCCAGAAGAAGACAGCGGAGAACAGGAACTCGCAGACGACGAAGACGGCGGTGGCGCCGGCGACCCACCAGCGCAGCCGGCGGTCGCGCCAGGTGAGCAGCGTGGCGGCGACGCTGCTGAGGATCACCGACGCGCCGAGCGGCGGGAAGTAGTCGTGCGGGCCGCCGTGGACGAGGAACTCGCGGGCCCGGTCGAGCGAGGCGGGCGCGTCGCTGAAGATGTTCGGGTAGAGCATGACCGTCTCGGCGGCGACCCCGCCGAACGACATCATCGAGGCCCATACCATGACAATAAGGGCGAGCCAGGTCAGTCTTGTGCGTACCACGAGGGTTCTCCTCACGTTTCGGGGACGCCGTCGACGCTAGGTCGGCCGCCCTCGGCCGTCGTCCGCGTGGCCGCGAGACCGGATGTCGCTTCTCGGCGTACGCCTCGGGGTCGACCCTGACGCCTGCGGACGACAGCGGTGGGGGTCCGCGCGGACCTAGGCTCGAAGGCGTGCCCGACACCTCGCCCACCCGCGCCGACGCGCTGCTCGCGGTGGCCACGCTCGGCCTGGTCACGGTGGCCGTGGCGGCCGACCGGCCCGCGCCCGGCGGCGCGGCGCTCGCCGTCGTGGTCGGCGCGGTGCTCGGCGGTCTGGTGCTCTGCGCCAGGCGGTGGCCGCTGCCGGCGCTGCTGGCGACGGCTGTCGTCATCCTCGGGTACTACGCGCTGGACCTGCCGCCCGTCGGGGTGGCCGCCCCGGCCGCCGCAGTCCTCTACCGGGTGTCCGAGCGCGGGCGTGTCGTCCCGGCCGCCGTGGTCGCCGGGAGCCTGCTGGCCGTGTCGGTGGCCGCCCGTCTGGCCGAGGGCGACGACATCGCCGTGGTCGTCGGTACGGAACTCGGCTCCGAGGCGGCACTGCTGCTCGCCGTCATCGCCCTCGGCGACGCGGTACGCAACCGCAGGTCGCTGCGGGCGGCGCTGGTCCGCCAGGCGGTCGCGGCCGACGAGGAGCGGCACCGGGAGGCGGCCCGTCAGGTCGAGGCGGAACGGCTGCGCATCGCCCGGGAGGTGCACGACACGCTCGGGCACACCATGTCGGTGATCACGTTGCAGTCGGCAGTCGCCCGGGAGGCGCTCGCCGACAGCGATCCGGCGCAGGCGGACAGCGCGCTGACCGCGATCCGGTCGGTGAGCGGCAGCGCGATGGCGGAGTTGCGGGCGACGCTCGGCACGCTGCGCCGCGAGCCCGGCCCACGGGAACCGGCCCCCGGCTTCGACCGGCTCCCGGCGCTCGTGGACGGCGTACGCCGAGGTGGACTGGCCGTCGACCTGCGCGTCGAGGGTCCGGTGGACACGCTGCCCGCGGTGGTGGGCAGCACCGTCTACCGGGTCGTGCAGGAGGCGTTGACGAACGTCCTGCGCCACGCCGGGGCCACCCGGGTCACCGTGACTGTGCGCGCCACGCCCGGTCGGCTCGCGCTGGAGGTGGTGGACGACGGCCGCGGCGGCCCACCCGCCGGGCCGACGAGCGGAAAGGGCCAAGGGCTGCGCGGCATGGCCGAGCGGGTGGCCCTGCTGGGCGGCACCGTCGAAGCCGGCACCGTCCAGCCCGGCACCGCCGCAACCGGCGCCACCGGCACGAGCGGCGGCTTCCGCGTATCGGTCCGCCTGCCCCTGACGGGAGTCGCCGCGTGAACCCGATCCGTGTCGTCCTCGTCGACGACCAGCACCTGGTGCGCACCGGCCTGCGCGCGCTGCTCGACCGGGCGCCGGACATCGAGGTGGTGGGCGAGGCCGGCGACGGCGGCAGCGGCCTCTCCGTCGTACGGGAGCAGCGGCCCGACATCGTGCTGATGGACGTCCGGATGCCGGGCGGGGACGGGCTGGCGGCGACCCGGCGGATCCTGACCGACCCGACGCTGGACGGCGTGCAGGTCGTCATGCTCACCACTTTCGACGACGACGAGTACCTGTTCGAGGCGATCCGCGCCGGGGCGGCCGGTTTCCTGCTCAAGGACACCCCGCCCGACGCGCTGCGGGACGCGGTCCGGACGGTGGCCGGTGGCGACGCGCTGCTCTCCCCCGCCGTGACCCGCCGGGTGCTGGCCGCGGCAGCCCGCTCACCGGTGGCCGATCCGGGGCGGCTCGACGGGCTGACCGCACGGGAACGGGACGTGCTCGCGCAGGTGGGCGCCGGACGGTCCAACACGGAGATCGGGCAGGCGTTGTTCCTGAGCCCGGACACCGCCCGCACCTACGTGAGCCGGCTGCTCCAGAAGCTGCACGCCCGGGACCGGGCGCAGCTCGTCGTGATCGCGTACGAGAGCGGGCTGGTCCGCCCCGGCGAGGGCTGAGCTGCGCCGGGGCGGGTCACAGTCAGGACGACGCCGCGTCGGCCGGCTCGGGTGCCGCGTGCCGGCCGCCGCCGTTGCGCCGTTCGTCCCCGTGCCCGGGCCACCACGCCTTGTGGCCGATCAGCCCGGTCAGCGCTGGTACGAAGAACATCGACATGACGAACGCGGACAGCACGATCCCGATCGCCACCGCGAAGCCCATCTGCTGGAGGAACGAGATCGGCGCGAGCATCAGCACCCCGAACGTGCCGGCCAGGATCAGCCCGGCCGCGGCGACTGTCGGGCCGGCGTGTTCGACCCCGATCGCGGCGGCCTGGTGCGGTTCGTGGCCCTCGCGCGCCTCCTCGCGCAGCCGGGCGATCATCAGGATGTTGTAGTCGGTACCGATCGCCACCACGAACAGGTAGAGGATGATCGGCAACTGGAACGTCACACCCGGGTTGCCCTGGAGCCCCTGGAACACGTAGACGGTCGCGCCGAGCGTGGCGGCGAAGTTGAGCAGCACCGCGATCACCAGGTAGACCGGCGCGACGAGGCTGCGCAGCAGCAGCGCGAGGATGATCGCGATCAGGAGGGCAGCGACCGGGAGGATCACCGACAGGTCGCGGTTGTTCGCCGAGTTGATGTCCGCGAAGATCGCCGTGGTGCCGCCGACCAGCGCCCTGGTGCCCGGCGGAGCCGCCTCGTGCACCGCGTCCCGCAGGTCGTCGCGCACGAGCGTGATCGCCTCGTTGGACATCGGGTTCTCGTCCAGCAGCAGGTTGATCCGGACGACGCTCGGGTCGGTGGCGCTGCGCTCCGGCGGCTGCGCCTGCCCCACGCCCGGAGCGCGGGCCGCCGCGGCGGCGAAGTCGTTCACCTGCTGCTCGGTGAGCGGGGTGCCGTTGCCGGTGGTCAGGTAGACCTCGGTGGGCGCGAGCGCCCCGGCGGCGAACCCGCGCTGGAGATCCTGCGCGGCCCGCGCCGACTCGGTGTCCTGCGGGAAACCGGCGCTGAAGTCGTAGTCGGCCTTGTAGCCGAGCACCCCGGCGGCGAGCGCCACGAGCAACGCACCGGAGGCCGCGGCCACGACGGCCGGACGGCGGCCGACGACGGCGCCGAGCCGCCGGGACAGGGTCGCCCTGGGCGGGCGCTGCCACGCCTTCGACGGCCAGAACACCCACCGGCCGAGCAGCGACACGAGCGCCGGGATCAGGGTCAGCGAGGTGACGAGCATGACGCCGACGGCGATGGCGAGCGCCGGGCCGAGCGAGCCGAAGAAGCCGAGCGAGGCGAGCAGCAGCACCAGGAACGCCACGATGACCGCACCGGCGGCGGACGTGATGACCTCGCCGACCCGCTGCACCGAGACGATCATCGCGGTGCGCTTGTCGTCGCCGGCGCGCAGCCGCTCCCGGTAGCGGAACAGCAGGAACAGGATGTAGTCGGTGCCGATGCCGAACAGCACGATCAGCAGAATGGTCTGCAGGTCCTGGCTGACGTTGAGGTCGAACGCCTTGCCGGCGGCGGCGACCAGCCCGGTGGTGACGGACATGACCACGCTGATGACCACCACCGGCAGCAGCGCGGCGATCGGGCTGCGGAAGATGATCAGGATCAGCCCGATGATGAGGACGATGGTGGCGACACCGACGACGGCGAACGCCTCGTTGAACGTGTCCTCGTTGTCGACGAAGCTCGCCACGTCGCCGGCCACCCCGGCGGTCAGGCCGCTGCCGGCCAGGTCCGCGCCGAGGCCGGCGCGCAGGTCGCGGACGGCGTCGAGCAGCTTCGGGTCGTCGGGGGTGTCGGCGTCGAGGCCGACGGAGACGATCTGCACCGACTTGTCCGGCGCGACGGCCTGCGGGCCGGTGAGGTAGCCGGTGGTCTGCGGGATGTTGCGGGCCTTGAGCGCGGCGGCGAGCTGCCCCACGCGCGCCTCGTCGGCCGGCGTCAGCGGCTTGCCGTCGCTGCGTTTGACCACGACCGTCGCGGTTGCGGTGGCGGCCTGCGGGAACGACTTCGCGGCCAGCTCGGTGGCCTGCACCGACTCGTAGGAGCGCGGCAGGAAGCTCTCCTGGTCCGCGGAGGTGATGTCGCTCAGCGAAGGACTGGCGGCGATGATCGCGATTGCGGCGACGACCCAGCCGCCGATCACCCACCAGGCCTTGCCCACGACGAATCTGCCCAGGCGCTCGAACATCGTTTCCCCCGTGTGTTCGGCTGTGTCGCACGCGATCCTACGCTGGGTGAGCAATCCTTTTCGGACGGCTCGCGGACTTCCGCCGATGATCCGGGTGATCGAGGATCGACGGATGAGTGCGAGGCTGCCCGATTCCGGACTGCTCGCGGCATGGTTGGCGGCGACCGTGCCGGCCCCGCTGGTCGTCTACGAGTGGACCCACAGGTGGGAGGAGGAGCAGCCGGTCTCCGCCGCGCTGTGGTGGCCCGTGCTCGCGTCGCCGGTGCTCGCCGCCGTGCTGGCGGCCCGCCAACCCCGGCGCCCCGCGGCGGCCGTGGGCGTGTCCACGCTGGTCACCGCGGCGCTTCTCGCGGCGTCGCTGGCGTTCTTCCGGTGGGTCGTGCCGCTGAGCGGCGAGGCCCGCTGGGGGCGGGCTCTGCTCGGCGGTGCGGCGCTCGCGGTGGCCGGAGCGCTGACCGGGTACGCCGTGGGCGGGCGCCTGCCCCGCCGGGACCGCCCGGCGTCGCGACGCGGCTATCTGATCGGCGGGCTCGCCGTGGTGTTCGGCGCGCTGCTGGCGCAGTCCGCGGTACGGCTCGGCGCCGAGGACAGCACGATCGGGCACCCCCCGCACGAGTACGCCGGCGTGGGCCCATACGTGACGTCGGCGAGCCGGTTCACGGCACCGGCCGCCGGGGCGTACGGGATCTTCGCGCTGGGGTTCTCCCCGGCGGACCCGGACTGCCGCGTCACCGGCGGCGGCTCGGAGGTCCGGGCGGCCGAGCCGGTTTCCGTCCCGCCGGGCGACTACGGCAGCGACGCCGCCGTCTATTCCTGGGTGGCGACCGTGCGGGTGCCGACGCCGGGTACGTGGACGCTCGACTGCCGCACGACCGACCCGGAGGCGTCGTACGTGGTGGGTGACGTGCCGGAGATCCGGGGCGCGGTGGGCGAGATGATCCACTGGCCGGTGGGCGTGATCTGGATGCTCGGCGCGGTGCCCGGCCTGCTGATCGTCGCGGCCACCGCACGGCGGCGACGCGCGTCCCGCCCGGCGGTCCTCACCGCCGCCGGACGTACGTAGCGGAAGTGTCGTAGGCGGCTCGTAGCCTGGCCCGGTCAACGACGATCACAGGAGGCGACGTGCTCGACCACTTTTCCGTAGCGGTGCGCGATCTGGCGGCCAGCGGCGCCTTCTACGACGCCGTCCTCGCCCCGCTGGGCGGGCGGCGGCTGATGGAGCCCGGCCCGATCGGCTACGGCGTCGACGCGCCCGACTTCTGGGTCGAGCCCGCGCCCTCCGGCGCCACGCCGGTGCCGGTGCACATCGCGTTCACCGCCGCCGACCGCGCCACTGTGCGCGCGTTCCACGACGCGGCTGTCGCAGTCGGCGCGGAGGTGCTGCACGCGCCGAAGGAGTGGCCGGAATACCACGCCGGCTACTACGGCGCGTTCGTCCGCGACCCGGACGGCAACAACGTCGAGGCGGTCTGCCACCGCCCGGAGTGAGTGCTGTGGAGATCGAGCCGGTCGAGCACTCGCCCGTACGCGCCATCCGCCGGGCCTGGCTGGCGCAGCGCTGGCACGACCTCGCGTTCCTGCACTGGGCGGTCCCGCCGGAACGGGTGGCGCCGCTGCTGCCCGCCGGCACCCGGCCGGACACGTTCGACGGGTTCACCTACGTCGGGCTGATCGGGTTCCGGATGGTCGGGCTGGGGCTCGGCCGCGGCCCGGGTGTGCCCTACTTCGGCACGTTCTGGGAGACGAACGTCCGGCTCTACTCGGTCGACGGCTCGGGGCGGCGCGCTGTCGTGTTCCGCTCGCTCGACGCATCCCGGCTGGTGCCGGTGCTGGTGGCGCAGGTGAGCCTGCGCCTGCCGTACAAGTGGTCGGCGATGCGGCTGGACCGCTCCGGGAACACGCTCACCTACCGCTGCCGCCGGCGCTGGCCCGGTCCGGCCGGCGCGACCAGCCGGATGACCGTCCGCGTCGGCGCGCCGATCCCCGAGCCGACGCCGCTCGAACACTTCCTCACCGCGCGCTGGGGTCTGCACACGCGCGCGTACGGCCGCACCCGGCACCTGCCGAACTGGCATCCGCAGTGGCCGCTGCACCGCGCCGAGCTGCTGCACCTGGACGACGAGCTGGTCACCGCCGCCGGGCTGCCCGCACCGGACGGGCCACCGGCGAGCGTGCTCTACTCCCCCGGCGTCCCGGTCGTCTTCGGCGGCCCCACGCCGGTGGGGTGACCGCCCGTCGCACCCGAGGCGCACCCGCCGGTCGGGTGAGAACCAGCCGGCACCCGAGGCGCACCGGCGAGGGCGGGCGGCGTCAGCGCAGGGGGTCGTGGGTGCCGTGCGGCACGTCGGGACGGCATCGGCGTACCCGGTCGGCGGCCATCCGACCGCCCACCGCCAGCCCGTACCGCTCGACCGCGGCGAGCCCGTACGCGCTGCACGTGGGCGTGTAGCGACAGGTCGCCGGCCAGCGGTGCGACAGCCAGCGCCGGTAACCGAGGATGGCGGCCCGGCCGGCCCGGTCCACGGCGGGTCGCCGGACGACGCCCGCGGTCACCGAGCCGAGGGTGAGCAGCATCGAGAAGAGGCCCAGGTCGCAGCAGCCCGGACCGTCACAGGTGGGCACGTCGCAGTTGCACCAGTCCCGGCTCTTCTTTTTCTTGTGGTGCCGCTTCCGGAAGATCACGACGCCATGATGCGACACGCCCGCCACTGTCGACGAGGCGACCGGATCAGGCCCGGTGTGATCGGGTCGGCGGACGGCCGGGAACCTAGCGTCGAGGGCGTCAAGGAAGGAACATCGGGTGCTGGATCGGCTCAACGCCGCGCTCGACCACCTCGAACAGCGGCTCGACCAGCCGCTCGACGTGGCCGCGCTGGCCCGGATCGCGGGCGTGTCGGAACACCACTTCGGCCGGCTGTTCTCGGCACTGGCCGGGCTGCCGCTGTCGGAGTACGTGCGCCGCCGCCGGATGACGCTGGCGGGCGCCGACGTGCTCGCCGGCCGGGAGTCGCTGCTCGACGTGGCGGTCCGCTGGGGGTACGGCTCGAACGAGGCGTTCGCCCGCGCGTTCCGGTCCGTGCACGGCATCGGGCCGACGCAGGCCCGGCAGGCCGGGGCGGTGCTGCGGTCCCAGCCCCGGCTGTCCTTCCGGCTCGTCGTCGAAGGGAACACCAGCATGGACTACCGGATCGTGACCAAGGACGCCTTCCGGCTCGTCGGGTTGACGGCCCGGGTGCCGCTCGTGCACGAGGGGATGAACCCGCACATCGTGGCGTTCGTCAGGGGCATCGACCCGGCCACCGTACGCCGCATCGAGGCGCTGTCCGACCAGGAGCCGCAAGGCGTCGTCAACGTCAGCGCCGAGCTGACCGGTTCCCGCGACGAGGGCGCCGAGCTGGACTACTGGTACGCGGCGGTGACCGGCGCGGACGTGCCGGACGACCTGCGCAGCCTGCCGGTCGAGGCCGGCGACTGGGCGGTGTTCCGCAGCTCCGGGGCGTTCCCGGTGGCGGTGCAGCACCTGTGGCGGGCCGTGTTCACGTCTTGGTTCCCCGCCAACCCGTACGAGGCCCGGCCGGGGCCGGAGATCTCGCGGGTGCGGGTCGCCGAGGACGGCGGCACCGCCGACGCGGAGCTGTGGATCCCGGTCCGGCGCGTCTAGGCTCGCGCCACCGCCACCGCCACCGCCACCGCCACCGCCGCCGCTCGCGCCAGCGCGGCCGGCACGTCGTGTACGTGGTACGGGTGCTCGCTCGGCTCGATCGCGGCGAGGAACATCGCGTACACGGCGGCCTGCCGCAGCGGCGCGACCGGCCGCAGCAGGTCGACGGCCCGGTGCGGGTCGCTGCCCGGCACGTCGGTCCGCCACCGCCGCGCCCACGCGTCGATCAGGCGGGCGGCGGCGTCCGCGTCGACGTCCTCGGTGAGGCGCAGGATGTCGAAGGCGGGGTGGCCGACGAACGAGTCCGCCCAGTCGATCACCGTCCGGTGCCCGTCGTCGCCGCGCACGTTGCCGGGGTGCAGGTCGCCGTGCACGAGCGTGTCGGGCAGGCCGCAGTCGCCCACCTGCCGCAGCCGGTGGTCGAGCCCGTCGAGCAGACCGGCGGCGGCCGACACGTCGTGCCCGGCGAGCCGCTCGCGGATCCAACCCGCGAGCCCCGCCCCGCGCAGGTCGGGCACCCCGGCCGCGACCAGCTCGCCGACGACTCCACAGGCCCGCAGTTGCACCGCATGATGCTCGGCCGCGACGGCGGCCCGCTCCCTCGCTCCGGCCCCGTAGAGGTCCGCACCCGGCACGTCCGCCAGCAGCATCCGCCCCTCCCCGTCGGCGGCGAGCACCACCGGTCCGTCGATCAAGGAGTTCGTGTCACCGGGGAAGGCCAGGACCGTGGGCTCGTGGCGGGCGAACGGGGGGAGCTGCTTCAGCCACGTGGGGCCCCGCTCGGTGTCCAGGCGCCAGATGGCGGAGAGGTTCCAGGTGCGCTGCTGCGCCACCGCCGTCACCCCGCGGCCGAGCCGGCGCAGCTCGCCGGTCGCCCACGCGACGCTGTCGGCCGGGCCGCCCGCCTCCGCCCACGGTTGGCGCAGCGGATGCGGCGCGAGGTCCACAGCCACCGGTTCCAGGGGTACGCCGAGCGCGTCCACGGCCGGTTCCAGGGGTGCTACGGGCGCGGCGACGACCTGCGCCAGGTAGCGGACGTGGCCGCCGGGCGGGCCAGGACGGCCGGCGTCGAGCAGCCGCAGCACGGCGACCTCCAGACCGTGGCGCTGCCGAACGGCGGCGACGATCGAGCCGGCCTCCTGCCACCACGGCTCCGGTACGCCGAACGGCGGCAGCGCGCCGAGCGGACGGCCGGCGGAGTCGAGCAGGACGAGCGTCACGGTGCGGGACACGGCCGGACGGTATCCGGGCACCCCTACGGGAGGCGAGCGGATTGATCCGGGTCCGGTTCGGGACCGCTCCCCGATGTCCCGGGCACGGACGCCCGGAACGCTGAGGCGATGAGCCTTCTCGATTCCCGCACACGTCCCGCGTACCAGTGGTTGCGCCCGGTCGCCGCGACGTCGGCGGCGCTTCTGCTCGGCTACGGCCTGCTGCGCCTGCTCGACCGCCTGGACGGGCACAGCGACAAGGGCGCCTGGGCGTGGAACACCGGCCACACCCTGTTCCTGCTCGGCGTCCTCGGGTTCGCCGCGCTGATCGTCGGGCTGCACGGCCTGCTGCGTACCCGGTCGTCGCGGTTGCGGACGCTCGACGACGTGGCCGCCCTGGCCGGGCTGGTCGGCGCCGCCGCCTTCGTCTGGGTGATCCTCGGTGACCTGTTCCCGAGCTTCGCCGAAGCGGTTCACACGCCCGGCCCGGTGCTGTTCGGCGGACCGCTGCTGTTCGAGGTGGGCCTGCTGGTGCTGTTGTACCGGGCGGCGGCGGCACGGCTGCTGCCGGTGTGGGCGCCGGTGCTGGTGCTGGCCGGGTTCCTGGCCATCGCGGTGAACCTCAACCTGCTGCCGGTGGGCGCCGCGCTGGTCCTGGCCGGGTTGCTGCCGCTGCGCGTCACACCGCGCCCGGTGGCCTGACCGGCGTCACCGCCAGACGGTACGGCGGAACCCCTTGTGACCGGCGCACACGTCGCGCTGGCCGCCGGTGCGGCTGACCGAGCCGTCGCGGCACTGCACCAGCCAGCCGCGATCCGACCAGAACCCGGGCACGCACTCGAACCAGTCGCAGACCCCGGCGGCCGGTCTGCGGATCCGCTGGCCGCCGCAGAAGTCGTACCCGAAGGGGTTCGCCGGGGCGCCGCAGCGGCGCTCGGGCGGTGGCTGCGGCGTGCCGCGCGGCGGCGCGGGACGGGCGCGGGACGGCTCCGGGCTCGTGGTGGGCCGGACCTGGACGGCGGGCGCGACGTGCTGCGGAGGCGCGGGGGTGCCGCTGGCCGCCGGGGTCGCGGCGGCGGCCCGCTCCGAGCCGGCCCGGGTGGGCGGGTTGGACTCGATGAGCATCGCCGGCACGATCAGCGCGAGCGCCGCGCCGACCGCCACCGTCCGCCGGCCGCCGGGCACCAGCGCGGTGACGCGGGCCTGGGCGGGGGTGAGCACGGCCGGGCGTTCGGGTCGCGCGGCGGTGTGCTCCGCGATCAGCTCGTCCAGCTCGGCCACGACCGCGGCGCGCTGCTCGATCGCGTCGGCGAACGCCAGCGTGAGCGTGAACCGGAAGTCGGCCGCCGCGCCGGTGGGCAGCAGCAACCCTGAGGTACGCCGCCGGTCCAGCACCTGGATGAGGGTGACCGGGGCGCCGGGGTCGTGGGACAGGCCGGTCATCCGACCGTACGCCCAGTCGCGCCGGCCGCGTCCGCCGAGCAGCACCAGCCGCCGGTTGGTGAGCACGGCGAGCCCGGCGTCGACCACCTTGACGCCCTCGGGGCGGCGCGGACGCAGCGCGGGCGGGTCGGGGTCGACAGTCAGTTCGGGGGCGGGCAGCACGGCGGTGTGCCGCACCTCCACCAGTTGCGCGGCCGGGAGCGTCCAGAAGACGACCTCGCCGGGGGCCAGCTCCATCGGCAGGCCGACGCCCGCCTGGGCCGAGCCGTGGAAGGACACCGCGAGCGTACGCAGGCGGCGCAGCTCGTCGTCGCGGCGTCGCCACGCCTCGTCGGCCGCGCGGAAGGCCCGCTGCCGCCGCTCGTTCTGCCGGTGCGCCCACCGGTACCGCCATGTGGAACCCGTCGAATCAGTCTTCGTCACGCCGACTCCTCCGCCGCGCGAGCCCACCAATCGGGGTGTCATTCATGTCAACGGTGCGGCAGGGGTACCAAGACACGCGAAAGTCGCTAATTAGACCGATCGGCTGATTGACCGACACAATCGGCGGAAACTCCCGCGTCGATTCACGTTCCGTGCCACCGGCTCCCGGCGGTCCCGCTTCGTCATGCGGGCGGGTGGACACGTCGGTAACGTCAGCCGCAACGGCGGGGCGGAGCGCGGCCCCCGGGCGGCGAGGAGGTGCACCGGTGGGCGACCCGGCCGTGGTGGTGGGAGTGGACATCGGCACCACCAGTTCCAAGGCCGTAGCGTTCGACACCACCGGCCGGCAACTGGCCGGCCACTCGATCGGCTACCCGCTGGAGGAGCCGAACCCGGGCTGGGCCGAGCAGGATCCGGACGTGATCTACCAGGCCGTTGTCGGCGTGATCCGTGCGGTGGTCGACGAGCTGGGCCGGCCGATCGCCGGACTGTCGTTCAGCACCGCCATGCACAGCCTGCTCGGGCTGGACGCCGACGGCACCCCACTCACCCCCTCGATCACCTGGGCCGACTCCCGGGCCAGCGCGCAGGCCGAGCGCCTGCGGGCCGCACCGTCCGGGCTCGCCCTGCACCGGCGCACCGGCACCCCGGTGCACCCGATGGCGCCGCTGCCCAAGCTCGTCTGGTTCGCCGAGCAGGAACCGAAGCTGCACGAGCGGGTCGCGCACTGGGTCGGCATCAAGGATCTGGTGCTGCGGCGGCTCGCCGACGCGCTCGTCACCGACCACTCGGTCGCCTCCGCCACCGGCCTGATGGACATCCACAGGCTGGCCTGGGACACCGAGGCGCTCCGCGTCGCCGGCATCACCGAGGAGCAGCTTCCCCAGCTCGTACCCACCACCCACGTGCTCCCGGGGCTCACCGCCGAGGCGGCGCGGGCCACCGGGCTGCCGGCCCACACCCCGCTCGTGGTGGGCGCCGGTGACGGGCCGCTGGCGAACCTCGGGCTCGGCGCGGTACGCCCCGGCGTGGTGGCCTGCTCCATCGGCACCAGCGGCGCGATGCGGGTGATGGTGGAACGCCCGGGCGTGGACCCGCTCGGCGGCGTGTTCTGCTACGCCCTCACCGAGGACCGCTGGGTGGTCGGCGGCGCCATCAACAACGGCGGGATCGTCCTCCAGTGGGCAGGCGACGCGCTCGCCCCCGAACTGGGCGAGCACGCCGAGGAGGAGCTGCTCGACCTGGCCGCCACGGCGCCGGTCGGCTCCGGCGGGCTGATCATGTTGCCGTACCTGCTGAGCGAGCGGGCGCCGCACTGGAGCGCGCTGCCGCGCGGCGCGTACGTCGGCCTGACCCACGGCCACGGCCGGCCGCACCTGGTCCGGGCCGCGCTGGAGGGCGTCTGCCAGCAGCTCGCCCTGGTCCTCGCCTCGGTCCGGGCGGCCGGCAACGAGGTACGCGAGATCCGTGCCAGCGGCGGTTTCGCCCGCAGTGCGCTGTGGCGGCAGATCCTCGCCGACGCGCTCGGCATGCCGGTGCGGTTCCCCGCCGGGCACGAGGGGTCCGGCTTCGGCGCCGCGCTGCTCGGCATGCAGGCGCTCGGCCTGATCTCCTCGATCGAGGTCGCCGCCGACCTGGTCCGGATCGAGGAGACGGTCCGCCCGGATCCCGCCTCCGCCGCCACGTACGCCGCGCTGCTCCCCCTCTTCTCCGAGCTGTACGACGCGCTCGTGCCCACGTTCGCGTCCCTGCGGCGGATGGCACCGAGCCTGCCGCCGGAACCACCACCCACCGCACCACCCCGCTGACGACCGAAGGGCGTGATAGCCGTGGTCACACTGCTCGCCGCACCCGCGGAACCGCTCACCAACGCCGGTGACACCCAGCTCGTCCTCGCGGCCGTCCTCGGCATCGCCGCGGTGGTGCTCCTCATCGCGTGGGGCAAGGTGCACCCCTTCCTGGCGCTGATCCTCGGTGCCGCGGTGCTCGGCGTGGTCGCCGCCGTACCCGTCGACAAGATCGTCACCTCGTTCAGCGGCGGCGTGGGCTCCACAGTGGGCGGCGTCGGTCTGCTGATCGCGCTCGGCGCGATGATCGGCGGCCTGCTGGCTGAGTCCGGCGGGGCGGACGGCATCGTGGAACGGGTGGTCGGCCGGGTCTCCGGCACCGCGCTGCCCTGGGCGATGGCCGGTGTGGCCGCGCTCATCGGCCTGCCGCTGTTCTTCGAGGTCGGCGTGGTGCTGCTGGTGCCGATCGTGCTGCTCGTCTCGCTGCGGGTGAACGTCCCGCTGATCAAGATCGGCATTCCCGCGCTCGCCGGCCTGTCGGTCCTGCACGGCCTGGTGCCGCCGCACCCCGGGCCGCTGGTGGCGATCGACGCGCTCGGTGCCAACCTGGGTCAGACGCTGGCGCTGGGCCTGCTGGTGGCGATCCCCACGGTGATCATCGCCGGTCCTGTCTTCGGCAACTTCATCGCCCGGTACGTGCCGGCCACCGCCCCCGCCGCGCTGCTGCCGACCCGGCGCGACGCCGCCGACCTCAGCCCGACCCGGCCCGGTGACGGCCGGCTCGACGCCGACGGCGACCTGGTCACCGAGGACGACCTGGTCAACCCGGGCACCGGACGGCCCGGTGGCGCGATCGACGAGCCGGCCGGGCGGCGCTCGCGCCGCGCCCCGGCGCTCTGGGCGGCTGTGGTCACGGTGCTGCTGCCGGTGGTGCTGATGCTGCTGCGGGCAATCGGCGAGCTGACGCTCGGCGAGGACACCGCCGGCCGCAAGGCGCTGGACATCGTCGGCACCCCGATCATCGCGCTGCTCGCCGGCGTCATCTTCGCGATGATCTTCCTGGGCTACCGGTCCGGCTTCAGCCGTACCCAGGTCTCCGGTTTCCTCGGCGGCTCGCTGCCGCCGATCGCCGGCATCCTGCTGATCGTCGCCGCCGGTGGCGGCTTCAAGCAGGTGCTCGTCGACGCAGGCGTGGGCGACCTGGTCGCGAACGCCGCCGAGGGCGCGAACCTCTCTCCGCTGCTGCTCGGCTGGCTGGTGGCGGTCGGCATCCGGGTCGCCACCGGCTCGGCCACCGTCGCCACCATCACCGCCGCCGGCATCGTGGCGCCACTGGCCGCCACGCTCCAGGGCCCCGAGGTGGCACTGCTGGCGCTGGCCATCGGCTGCGGGTCGCTGTTCTTCTCCCACGTCAACGACGCCGGCTTCTGGCTGGTGAAGGAGTACTTCGGGCTGACCGTCGGGCAGACCATCAAGAGCTGGTCGGTGATGGAGACCATCATCTCGGTGGTCGGTTTCCTCGGCGTCCTGCTGCTCGACGTCTTCATCTAGCGGGTCAGGGGGCCTCGACGCCCGAGATGCGGAACCTGTGCACCTCGGCGCCGAGGATCTCCGTCACCTGCTCGGCCTCCGGGCCGGAGCCCCGGAACGCCAGCAACTGCTCGTCGGACTCCCACCGCTCGTAGACGTTGATCCGGCCCGGCTCGACCAGGTCGGCGCTGACCGCGAAGTCCACGCAGCCGGGCGCGGCGCGGGCCGCTCGGACGGCGGCCTCGCAGGACGCCAGGTAGGCGTCCCGCCGGGCCGGATCGACGTAGAGGGTGCCGGCGACGATGAGCATGCCGGCCATCCTGCCACCGGCTGCGGATCAGGCGCGGGTGATCGCGTTGGCGTGGATCGCCTCGTTCAGGTACGAGGCCATCCCGGGCCGCAACGTCTCGAAGTACGCGGTGAACCGCGGGTCCGCCACGTACATGTCCGCCAGGCCGGTGTGGATCTCGTACGAGCAGTCGTACCACCACTTGGTGATGAGCTGCCGATGCTCCTCGGCCAGCGCCATCGCCTCCGGACCGTCAGCGGGCGCGCCCGAGTCCATGAGCGCGGCGAACCGCCGCCCCCAGTCCTCGTTCTCCGCCTTGTTGCGCAGCCAGTCCTCCTTCGAGTAGCGGCCCGCGCGCTCCTGCGACTGCCGGTACGCCTCGGTGCCGCCCCAGCGCTGCTCGACCTCCTCGGCGTGCTCGTCCGGGTCGAAGTCCCCGAACACCTCGAACCGCTCATCCGGCGTCAACTGGATCCCCAACTTCCTCGCCTCCATCGCGTGTTCGATCGCCGCGACCATCTCCTGGAGCTTCCCGATCCGCCCGGACAGCAACTCGTGCTGCCTGCGCAGGTGCGCCACCGGGTCGGCGGCCGGATCGTCCAGGATCTCGGCGAT
Organism: Micromonospora sp. CPCC 205554; assembly: GCF_036902745.1. Classification (NCBI taxonomy): domain Bacteria; kingdom Bacillati; phylum Actinomycetota; class Actinomycetes; order Micromonosporales; family Micromonosporaceae; genus Micromonospora; species Micromonospora sp. CPCC 205554. Next base: position 27,968 of record NZ_JBAKHP010000033.1, read on the forward strand.
CTCCTCCAGCGGGAACCCCAGCTCGCGGTAGTAGCGGATGAGCTGCAACCGGTCCAGGTCGGCCTCGTCGTAGCGGCGGTAGCCCGCCGGCGTGCGCCCGCTGGGCCGCAGCAGCCCGATCTCGTCGTAGTGGTGCAGCGTCCGGACCGTCACCCGGGCCGCCCGCGCCACCTGACCCACCGTGTACGCCATGGTTCCCTCCCTTCCGCGACCAAGACTCCCGCCTCCCGCAACGTGAGGGTCAAGCCGGAAAGCACGACGCCCCCGACCAGGATCGGCCGGGGGCGTCGCCGGTGCGGTCAGTTGGTGACCTTCTCCTTCTCCGGGGCGGCGAAGGTCGCGTTGGCCGGGGTGCGGAAGGCGTGCACCAGGCCGGCGATCGAGAGCAGCAGGAGCAGGCCCGCGCCGAGGTACAGGGCCAGGGACCCCTGCTCGGCCTTGCGGCCGAACTCGCTGAAGCCGTACGAGGTGAGCAGCAGGCCACGCAGCGTCTCGCCCTTGAACACGGTCTCCCGCTGGGCGGTCACCTCGGCGAGCTGCTTCTGCAGGTCGGCCAGGTTGGCGGCGTTGCTCTGCTCGGCCTGGGCCACCTGCTCACGCAGCGCGCTCTGCGGCTCGCCCAGGTCGGCGTAGGTCTTGCCCCCGGCCATGTTCTTCAGGTGCAGGCCGATGTACTCGTTGGCGTAGCACTCGGCCTGCTTGCCGGTCGTCATCTTCTGGCCGGCGTACTCGCGCAGGCAGTCCGACTTCTTCTCCTCGTCGGAGAGCTTGTCCGCCGGGGTGAAGGTGATGTGCTGCGCGCCGAGCTGGTCGCGTACGTAGTCGTTGGCGAAGTTGGCGTTCGTCGTCAGGACGACGCCGACGACGAGCAGCAGGACCGCCAGGCCCAGCCCACCGATGCTGAACAGCAGATCGAGCGTCCGTCGCTTCATATCAGGCTCCCGTGTGGAGGATGTGTTTCCGTGACTTGGTGACGAGAACCATCCTGCGGTGGCGGACCGCCGGTGAGCAGGGTCGAATCCCCTGTCCCGTCCGGGACCTTCGGCCCCCGTCGACCCGGGCCGGTCAGCGCCCGCTGCCGGCTCCGGACAACGCGGGAAGCAGGTCCGGCAGGGCGGCCGGACGGCCGTACCGCCAGCCCTGGCCCTGCCGGCAGCCGATCGCGGTGACCGCCGCGTGCTGCGCGACCGTCTCCACGCCCTCGGCGACCACGGCCAGGTCGAACGCGCCGGCCAGCCGGTTCACCATCTCGACAGTGGCGTACGCCCGGGCGTCTCCGGCGTCCAGCCGGGACACGAACGACCTGTCGATCTTCAGCTCGGTGGCCGGGATGCGGTGCAGGTAGCTCAGCGACGAGTAGCCGGTGCCGAAGTCGTCGATGGCGATGCGGATGCCGAGGTCACGTAGCTGGGACAGCCGGTCGAGCACCGACTCGCTGCCCTCGATCAGCGCCGACTCGGTAAGTTCCAGGGTGAGCGCGCGAGGCGGCAGACCGGCCGCGCCGACCGCGCCGGTGACGGTGGCGATCAGGTCCGGCCGGCACAGGTGGGCGGCGGCGATGTTCACCGCGACAGTCACGTCCGGCGCGTGCTCCCGCCAGGTGGCCGCGGCCCGGCACGCCTCGTGGATGACCCACCTGTCGATCGCGACGATCAGCCCGGTCTCCTCGGCCAGCGGCAGGAACCGCGCCGGGGTCAGCACACCCAGCCGGGGATGCCGCCAGCGCACCAGCGCCTCGGCGCTGCGTACCGTGCCGGTGTCCAGGTCGACGATGGGCTGGAACTCCATCAGCAACTGGCCCTCGTCGACCGCGCGGCGCAGGTCGGCGATCAGTTCGGCCCGGCTGACCGCCGACTCGCGCAGCTCCGGCGTGCACGTGCGGTACGCGGCCTTGCCGGCCGCCTTCGCCGCGTACATGGCGATGTCGGCGTCGCGGAGCAGGTCGGTGTGCGAGGTGTGCTGCGGCCCGTACTCGGCGATGCCGATGCTCGCCGACGGGTGGACGCCGAGATCCTCCTCACCGGGCAACGGTTCCGGGGCTGCGAGCAGCCGGACCGCGAGCCCTTCCGGTGACACCGGGCGATCCCCGGCCACGAGCACCGCGAACTCGTCGCCGCCGAGCCGGGCGATCATCCCGTCCGGGCCGACCGCGTCCCGCATGCGCTCCGCGGTGGCGGTCAGCAGCCGGTCCCCGGCGGCGTGCCCGAACCTGTCGTTCACCTGCTTGAAGCCGTCCAGGTCGAGCAGCACCACGGCGACCGGGCCGCCCGCGCGCAGCGCGCGCCGCAGCCGCCGGACGAACGTCAGCCGGTTCGGCAGGCCGGTGAGCTGGTCGGAGTACGCGAGGCGGCGCAGTCGGCCGACCAGCCGCAGGTTCTCGTTCGCGGCCAGCCCCTGGCGCAGCGCCAGCACCCCGAGCAGGCCCATCATGCCGACGAAGACCACCTGCGGGGTCTGCCCGCTGGGCTGCCGCGACACCAGGACCGCGACGATCGCGCCGCCCACCGGCAGGTACGGCAGGGCGACCCGCCACCACGGCGGCAGCGGCGAGTCGACCAGGTCGTCCTCGCCGTCCCCGTCGTTCGGGGGTGGATAGCGGGTGGCCAGCCCGACGAGCAGGTAGCTCAGCGGCCAGCAGACGTCGACCGGGTGACCCGGTGTGTAGTCGCCGCGCGCGACCAGCGAGACGTAGACGGCGTCCGCGCCGGACCGGATCGCCAGGCCCGTCCCGATCACGGTGAGCGCCCGCCACATCGGCCGGCCCGGACCGGCGACCGCCACCAGGATGGTGAGCTGCATCAGGTCGAACATCGGGTAGAGCAGCCCGAACGTCCGCATCGGGTCGGCCAGCTCGGCGTCGGTGATCCGGTGGAACACCACCACCCAGCCGATCGGGATGAGGGCCAGCCCGACGATCACCCCGTCGAGCAGGGTGCGGGCCCGGCCGATCACGCTGCGCGGGCCGGTGCGGGAGCAGAGCAGCGCGGCGGTGCCGGTGACGATGCCGGCGGCGAACAGGCCCGCCACCAGCGGTGTGTGGGGCAGGCCGAGCCCACCGAGGCGTTCCGTCGTCCACACCGCACGGCCGAGCGCGGCGAGGGCCATGGTGGCGGCGAGCAGTTCCCAGAACCGGCGCAGCACGGCGGGCTGTCGTCGCGCCGCGCGGGCGCAGAGCACCGCCGCCCAGCTCGACACCGCCATCGCGCCGAGGTCGCTCACCAGTGCCGCGCCGGGAAGCCGGGCGGCCAGCCAGGCCATCTCGCCGAGTACGACGGCAGCGGCCGCGACGAGTCCGACACGGCCGACGAGCGGATGACGGGCCGGCGCCGCGGCGGCGAGGCTCACGTCGTGCTGGGATACAACGATGCGCTCCGGCTCTCTTCCAGACGTGCACCCTCGACGACGAGGACCGGACGACGGACGGCGCAAGCCTAGTCAGCGCCGGGGACGGCCGCCAGAGTCGACGACTGTCGGTCAGCGGACCGTAGGCGGGTGCCGGTAGAGGGAGACCAGGACGCCGTAGCGCGCCTGCCCCGGCGGCGCCTCCTCGGCTTCGCCCACCAGTTCGTCCAGCGTGGACCGGAGGCGCTGCGCCTGGGCGGGGGTGAGTCGCAGGTGCCGCAGGTGCACGAGCGGGTCGGGGTCGCCGGCGAGTTCCTCGGCGTACGCGCCCAGCAGGGCCGCAGTGGCGCCCGCGTCGGTGTCGGCGCCGACGAGTCGGCGGAACGTGCGTTCGTGGTAGCGCTCGGTGCCGCCCCGGACCTGGCGGCTGTGCGCCGGGCGGACCATGCCGGCCTCGGTCAGCACCCCGAGGTGGTGGGCCACCGTGCCCTTCGCCGCGCCGAGGCGGGTGGCGAGCTGGCTGAGCGTGGCGGGGCCGGCCCCGAGTGCGAACAGCAGCCGGTGCCGGAACGGGTGGGCCAGCGCCTTGAACTGGGCCGGGTCGCGGATCTCCAGCGGGTCGTCGGTCACCGGCAAAGCGTCTAGTTCTCTTGACGCTTTGTCAACCGGCTGCTCTACTTCTCCCCCACCAGGAGAACGGGGAACCGATGGATCCAGAACAGATCACCACCGTCGTCGAACGGGCCGCCGGCCTGGTCGCCGACGAGTACGTCCTTCCCGACGTCGCCGACCGGCTCGCCGGTCACCTGCGCGAGCGGCTGCGCGCCGGGGCGTACGCCGATGCGGGCGATCCCACCACGCTCGGCGCGCTCGTCACCGCCGACCTCCAGTCGGTCAACGGCGACCTGCACCTGCGGCTCAAGCACCACGAACAGCCGCTGTCCGACAAGGCCGACGACCCGACCGGGGAGCACTTCGCGCGCCTCGCCGCGCTCGGCATGGGCGGCGTGACCCGGGTGCAACGGCTGCCCGGCAACGTCGGGCTGCTGGAGATCCAGCCGTACGTGTTCCCGCCCGACCTGGCCGGCCACGCGCTGACCGCCGCGCTGCGGCTGCTCGCCGGCACCGACGCGCTCCTGCTCGACCTGCGCGGCACCGAGGGCGGCAGCCCGGACGGGGTGGCGCTGATCTGCGGCTGGTTCTTCGCCGAGCCGACGCACCTGCACACCATGCACGAACGCTCCGGCGCCACCCGCCAGTTCTGGAGCGCCGCCTGGCTGCCGGTCCCCCGGTACGCCCCCGACAAGCCGGTCCACGTGCTCACCGGTCCGGCGACGTTCTCCGGTGGCGAGGAGCTGGCGTACGACCTTCAGCAGTTCGGCCGGGCCACTGTGGTCGGCGAGCCGACCCGGGGCGGCGCGCGCCCCCGGATCGGGCACCGGCTGCATCCGCACCTGGAACTGACGGTGCCGGTGGCCCGGCCCGTGCACGCGGCGAGCGGCACGAACTGGGAGGGCTGCGGCGTCGCCCCGGACGTGGAGACCCCGGCCGACCGGGCACACGACGTCGCGTACCGCCGGAGCCTGGAGGCGCTGCTGGCGGCGGACCCGGACCGGCCGACGGCGGCCGAGGCGCGGACGGCCCTCGCCGCCCTGGGCTGAGCCGCGCCGGTCAGGACCAGTCCTCCGCCGGGGCCGGGTCCTGCGGTGCGGCGGCCGTGCCGGGCGGCCCGCCGTGCGTCCACGGCGTCTCCTCGGGCGCCGGGAACGCGCCGCCCGGCAGGAAGCCGTCGGAAAGGCTGGTCAGGCAGATCCGCTCGCCCACCTCGGGGACGCTGCCGGGCGGCGCGGTCAGCCCCCGGCCCATCCCGCCGGACAGTTCCAGCACCACCTCGGTCTTGCCGTCGCCGCCGGGCGTCACGAACACGATCTTCGCCTTCTGGCCCGGGCGGGCCGGGGAGTACAGCGTCGTGCCGACCGGCATCGGCACCGGTTCGGTGGTGACCACCTGGATGCGCGGGCGCAGCACCGGCCGCTTGCCGGAGTCGTCCACCCGCGCCGGGTCGGCGAGCGTCACCTCGCCGACGAACGCCTCCCCGGACAGCCGGTGCTCGGCCATCACCAGCGGATCGTCGTAGGCGCGCTGCACCGCCCACGCCGTCGACGCCCGTTCCAGCCGCTGCAACCGCAGTGCCGCCGCCACCGCGCCGTCGCGGCGCGGCTGCGGGCCGCCCCCGGCGTCGACGTGCTCGGCGTGCGCGGTGAACGCGTCCCGGTCGCCGGCCCACCGGCCGGTCACCCGCGCGCCGACCGGCAGCGTCCGCAGCAGCCCGACGCCGCGCCACATCAGCTCCCAGGTGGGCGCGAGCTGGTCGCGCAACAGGCCGGCGAGCTCGTCGTACGCGGCCGCGCGGGCCGCCGGGTCGTCCTCGGCCCGGGTGTACGCCTCGATCGCCGGGGCGAGGCGGCGGTTGTCGAAGTCCGGGTCGGTGGCCGGCCCGGCCGGCGGGCAGTGGGCCGGGTCCTCGGCGCGGGCCGCCGCCTCGGCGCCGGTCAGCCCGGCCGGCGGGTCGAGCCAGCCCAGCACCGCCGGCAGGTGCAGGTCCTCCACCACGCTCTGCCCGGTCGCCCAGTGCAGCGTCAGCGCGTCGGTGAGCGCCAGCAGCGCCGACGAGCCGGGTTGCTCGGCGCGCTCGGCGAAGAACGTCAGCCAGCGGCCGAGCAGCGGCACCGACGGGTGCACCGGAAAGTCGCCGTCGGTCCGGCGGAACCGGGTGGAACGGCCGAACAGCCGCAGGAACGTGATCCCGGCCGGGTTCGGCACCAGCAGTTGCGGCGCGTCGGCGTACCGGTGGCGGACGTCGCGGCCCCGGTCCACCGGCACCGCCTCGGTCAGGTCGCGGAACTCGTCCAGGTACGGCAGCACGATCCCGGCCAGCTCGGCGGCGAACGCGAACCGCTGGTCCCGGTTGCGCGGCTGCGGCACCACCAGCAGCCGGGCGTCGTCGGGCGCGGCGCCCACCATCGCGGCCAGCGGGGCGTTCGCCTCACCGGCCAGCGCGAGCGGCACCAGCACCAGCGGCCGCTCGGACAGGTGCAGGTGGCGGACGGTGGCCACCGGCTGGGCCCGCCCGGAGGCGACCGCCTGCGCCCGGGCGAGCGCGCGAAGCGTACTCACGCGGGGTGTCCGGCGAGGGCGTCGGCGCGCAGGCGCGCGGCGGCCCGCAGCAGCGCGGCGGCCTCCGCCTGCTCCGGCTCGGGCGCGGCCACGCCCTCGGCGAGCGCCAGCACGTCGGCGACGTCCTCCACGCCGCCCAGCGCCTCGCGGACCGGCCGGCCCAGCGCGCCGGTCCGCCCGCGCGCCTCGTGCCGGCAGAAGTACGCCAGCTCGCAGGCGGCCAGGCAGTCGGGCGCGTAGCGTGCGGGCACCTGGTGCAGCGCGGCGGCGAGCGTGGCCGGATCGGCCGCCGGGTCGACGGTGAACCCGGCCGGTACGGCGGCGAGCAACTCCTCGACCCGGGCCATCCGGGCCAGTTGGCGGCGCAGCACCAGCAGTTGCCGGCGCACGTCGAGCAGGCTGGCCACCGGCTGGTTGGCGAAGTCGCGCGGGCAGACCAGCACCACCTCGTGCGACACCAGCTCCGGGTCGCGTCCCTCGGCGGCGAGCAGCTCGCGCAGCGCCAGCACGTAGACGGCGGACTGGATCGCCGCGGCGGCGACCTTGCCCGGGTCGGCCTGCCCGTCGATCACCGGGAACGATTTGATCTCCACAACGTGGAACCGGCCGGCCAGCCGGGCGGCGACCAGGTCCGGTTCCAGGTGCACGCGGGTGCCAGCCACGTCCAGGCCGAGCAGCGGATGGTCGAACAGCGCCGGGCCGTCGCCGCTCGCGGTGAGCGCCGCCCGGGACCGCTCCGGCCGGTCGTCGTCGGCGCCGAGGTCGGTCCAGGTGGCATCAGTCGGGACCGGTACGCCGAGCCGCTCCGCGACCAGGCGCAGCAGTTCTGCCCCGCCGTCGGCCTTGACCTGCGCCTCGAAGGCGTTGCCCCGGGTGATCGCGAAGCGGGACTGGCCGAACCGGGCCGGGAAGCCGAGCTGCTCGGCGAGCGCCGGCTTGTCCGCGCCCGCGCTGTCCAGCACGGCGCGCCGGGTGCAGCCGGGGTTGCCGGTCAGCGCGGCGATGGTGCGGGCGTTGTGCCGCCGGGGCGGCCCACCACCCCGGATCTGCGCCAGCCGCTCCTCCACGCCACCCATGATCCCAGAATAGGTGTGCGCACCCGGGGATTCAGCGGCCGGCGGAGCGGTTCCAGGGCGAGCGGGGCGACTGCGCCCCCGCGACCCGGCGGCTGCGGCGGCGGTGCCGGCGCCCGGGCGTGCAGGGCGGGCGGGCGGCGGTGTGCACCGGTACGGCGGGCGGGGTGACCGGCTGCCGGCCGATCAGCCAGCAGAGGAAGCGGGTCACCGGTCAGCCGACCGGGAGTCGCTCGGCCTCGGCCCGCGAGATGTCGTACTGGGCGCCGCAGAACGTGCACTGCTGCGCGTACCGGGTGCGCAGCGGGATCAGCGGGATGAAGAAGAGGCTGAACCTGGTGACCCGGCGGGTGATCACCTGGGCGGCCTGGTTGCCGCAGTTGCGGCAGACCTGGGTGACGACGCCGGACCTGTCGACCTTGGTCCGCAACCCGAAGATGAAGAACATCCCGGCGCTGTACCCACTGACACCGCCCCTGACACCCGGAATGTCACCCGGTCCGGCGGTCGGGATCGGGGGCGGCGAGCAACTCGACCAGGTCGTCCCGGCCGATCAGGTCGAGCGCCTCGGGCAGGGCCGGCAGACGGTGCCGCACCTGGAGCCATTCCCACAGCTCACGACCCTCGGAGCCGGTGACGAACAGACCTCGCTCGTGCGGCGGCACGTCGAGTACGTCGGCCAACTCGGCCCAACTGGCGCCCAGTCGGCGGCAGAACTCGACCTTGACCCTGCCCGGGTGGGCGACCGAAGCGGCCCTCCTCGGGCGTTCCGCCGGCTCCCGTGCCGCCTGCCGCGCCGGTACCGACTCGGTGGGTACGGCCACCTCCTGCGTGGGCGGGGTGGCCGGGTGCGCCGTCTCCGGCCCGAACGACTCGCCGAAGGCGCGCGTGGCCAGGGCCGCCACCTCCAGGAACCACCACCGGTCCGCCGTCGGGAGGGTGTCGTCCGCGACGGTCCGCAGCGCGGACCCGACCATCAGGAGCAGGTGCTGGCGTGTCCATTCCGGCTCCAGCCCGCGCCGGCGACCCCAACCCGACGCCGCCTCGTGGATCTGCCGGGCGACGGTCAGATAGCCGGCCACGGGTGGCGCCGCCGGGTGACACTGCGGCGTGACGACGAGTTCGGCGAGCGCCGACCGCAACGGCGAGCCGGGCACCAGCGCCGGCAGCCAGGCCGCCGCCACGGAGAGCAGGAGCTTGACCGGGTCGCGCGACACCGGCGTGGCCGGCGAGAAGCGGCCCAGGTCGATCAGCCGGAAGTCGGCCGCGTGCACCTGGTCGCGGACCGGCACGAACACGTTGCCCGGATGCAGGTCGCCGTGCCCGTTACCGGTGAAGACCTCGACCTCCTCACGCGCCGTCGGCAGCGTGCCGGCCAGGAGGCCGAACGGGTCGGGCAGCGGGTCCGGTCGCCCGGGCAGCGTCACCTCGTCGAACGGCCGGTCGAGGGAGAGTCCGTGCCGGCCCGCGAAGTCCGCGAGGCGGTCCCGGTGGCCGGCGAGGAACCCGCCCAGGTGATCGACGGCCGTGCCCTCCACCGGCGCGGGGTCGTGTCCGTCGCTCCACTCGTCGCCGACCGCGTGGACGATCTTCTCGCAGAACCCGCCGAGGCCCGGGTGGTCGAGCAGCGCCGACAGCGGACGGAGTTCACCGACGTCGGCCTGCGCGATCTCTTGCAGGTGCAGCCACCAGTGGGTGCCCGGGACGGCGCACTCCGCGATGGTCGGCACCATGTGCCGCTGCCAGAAGGACGCGGGCGAGTGCTGCTGGGCCAGACCGACCTGGCGGGTCTCCTGCTCCGCCGCGCCCGGCGGCAGCAGCTTCAGGATCACCTGGCGTATGACGCCCCGGTCCGGGATGCGACGGACGACGGCGACGAGGGCTCCGCTGCGCCCGTCGGTCAGCCATCGACGGTGGGTCCACCGGTACGGCTGTGCCCGGGACCACGACACCAGGCCGTGGTAGACCTCGTCGGGCAGCGCGGCGCGCCACACGTCGGGGTTGGTCAGACGATCGCCGGCGGTTTGACTCAAGGATCTATCCTTCCGCGTGGGCGTCCACAGGGCACCGGCAGCCGAGGCTACCGCGCCGTTTCCACCAGGGAGGCTGTCCATGGCCACCGGAAAGATCCAGCGCCGCGAGGCGGCACGGGGCGACGACGCCCACGACGAGGCGCTGGACCTGCTGAAGTGGCACATCGAACGGTACGACCGGCTGCGGGTCTCCACCGCGGGTCGCGCCTCGGTGGTGCTCAGCGCGGGCGCGATCCTCTCCGCCGGCAACGCGTTGCTGCTCGGCCAATTCCTCGGCGGCAACGACGGCATGCCCGCCTGGTGGATACTGGCGTTCACCGTGGTGGCCCTGCTGGGCGCGGTACTCGTGGTCGCGTCCCTGGTCAAGGCGGCGAACGTCCTGGTCACCGCGCGCAGCAGCCGGGAGATCCTGCCGGGCGGCGCGACGCTGCCCCGCAGTCTGCTCTTCAACGGCACCGACACCGTCGCGGACGTCAAGAGCTTCGACGAGTTCCGGACAGCGGTGCGGAGTCAGAGCCCACGCGACATCCGGCAGGCCGCCGAGGTCGAGCTGTGGGTGGGGATCCAGCAACACCGCCAGCGCTACCACAGACTGCGCGAATCGGTACGTCTGCTCCGGCTCGCCGCCCTCCTCTTCGTCACCCTCCTGGCCCTCGTCCTGATCGTCAACGCCGTCCTCGCCTTCTGACCCCGGTTGCCCCGGCCCGTCGCGCTGTGGTGTGCTCGGGTCACACTGTGCTGGAGCCCTTCATCCATCCGCGGCCCGGGCAGCCCGGGCGGGCTGACGACGATCGACGAGGCGCCGAACGGCCGGCACCTCGCGGCAGGAGGCAGGCCACGATGCTGGATCAGCGACCGGTCCCGCGCCGCCACGGCAGCAACCCGTTCTCCGGACCGGCCAAGGTGGACTTCTGCCGCCGGATGCAGCAGGAAAACTGGCGGGAACTGGCCGACCTCTACGGGATCAGTGCGGCGGAGCGGGCGTCCTTCCCCCACGGCGAGCAGGTGGCGGCGCTGTGGGACCTGGTCGAGAGCCGCCGCCGGCTCGACGAGTTGCCAGATCATCTCGACGAGCTCGGGCACACGCATCTGGCCGAGGCGCTGCGGGACTCCGTCGTCGACGCACCGGTGCCGGCGGTCACGCGCGTCGCGGGGGCCGGCCTCGGCATCCGGCCCGCGTCTGCCGCCGGGGCGCGCCGCCGGCTGCTCATCGTCGAGGACAACGACGTGCTGGGCCGCACCCTGCTGAACCGGCTGCGCCCGCAGTTCGAGTGCACCCTGGTGCGCAACTTCGACGAGTGGGAGCAGCTCACCGTCGACGGCCCACCCGACTTCGACGGCGCGTTGGTCGACCGGCACCTCGCGGAGACCATGAACGACGGCCTCGGCCTGCACATCCTGGAATACCTGAAGCAGTACACCGACACCCGCAGCGTGCTGATGACCGCCGACACCCCACCCGGATTCGAGTCCGACACCATCGCGCGCTACGGGGTGGTCGGCGTCTACCGCAAGGGTGAGGGTCAGGCGGGGATCAACGTCCGGAGCATGATCGAGCGCCTGTTCGGCCCTGGCGACTGACCTCCGGCGACGACGGCGCCAGAGGCAGCCGAATCAGGAAGTGGGCCCCACCCAGGTCACCGGGACCGGGTTCCAGCGTCAGGCTGCCCCCGCAGTAGTCGATGTGTGCGCGGGCGTAACGCAGGCCGGTGCCCTCCCCACCGGTGCGACCGCTGAACCTCTCCCCCGCTTCGAACCGCTCCCGCTGCTCGGCCGTGAGGCCGGGCCCGGAGTCGTGCACCTCGATGATCGCCCAGTCCCCCTGGCCGGAGGCGAGGGCGCCGGCCTGGCGGCGCAGCCGGACCTGGATCCGGCCGTCGCCGCGCGTCCGGAACTGCTGCACCGCGTTGGTGAGCAGGTTCCGCACCGCTTGATCGAGCAGGAAGTAGCTGGCCTCCACGAAGACCGGGCCGTCCTCGGCATCCAGTTCGAGCACGGCGTCGCGCTGGTAGCGGCGCTCCATGGCGACCAGTTCCTCCAGCAGCCGGACCAGATCCACCCGTTCGGCCCGCAACCGCTCTCTGATGCCGTCGCCGGCCACCTGCCGCGCCGTCCGGAGCCGGCTGAGGGTTTCCGCGAGCAGCTCCCACAGCGTCCGCAGGTCCTTCGGCAGCTGGTCGGCGTACTCCCCGATGCCGTCGACCTGGAGGTCGAGCGCCTCCAGGTCGTTCTTGATCCAGTGCAGGACCGCCTGCCGGGTCAGCTCGGTCTGCACGCTCTCCAGCACCTCGTCGAACCGCGCGGCCAGGCGGTCCAGGATCTCGGCGGCCACGGCCGCCCAGTCGGCGCCGGCGGTCAGCAGCGACAGCAGGCCCGCGCTGCGCAGCCGGTGGCCGTCGTCCCCGACGAGGACGAGCCCGGTGTCGACGAGCCGCGCCAGCGCGCGGTCGACGTCGATCAGGTCGGTCACCGGCCGCCGGGGCCCGTCCGCCCCCGCCTCGAACTGCGCCTCCAGCAGCCGGGCGGCGAGGTCGTCGGCGGTGAACGGCTCCGCGCCGAAGTCCACGCCCACCAGGACGGCCGCGGCGAGTACCGCCTCCGAGCGCTGGTCCAGACCCCGCCGCAGGCGGGCGCAGAGGCGCTCCGCACCGGTGCGGTCGGCGCGCCACTGCGCGAGCGCCTGCGTGGTGAGCCGGTCCGGCCGGGAGGCTCGCCGCCCGAGCAGGTGGTCCAGGGCGGCGCGGAGGAGCACGGGATGCCGGGCGGTGTCGTAGAGCAGCGTGTCGAGGGTCACCCCGTCGACGCGGACACCGAGCAGCTCGAGCAGCCAGCCCACCCCGGTGCGGAAGGCCGCCGGGTCGAACAGCAGCTCGGTGTCCGGACCGATCAGGTCGTCGAGGTCGAACTGCCGGCAGAGTTCGCGCAGCAGGTGGATGCGCCGGGTGGCGTACGACTGGGCGCGGCCGTTGTCCGGCGCGACCAGCTCGAACACGGTCTGCGGGGTGAGCACGGCGGGCCCGTCGGACCGGGCGGACGCGGGTGCGTCGAGCCGGAACCACACGGCGGGGCCACGTTGCGCGGGTGGGGTCCAGTCGGCCGGACCGAACCACAGGGTCATCCGGTCGGGCAGCAGTTCCCGGGGCAACCGCGCGTCGGTGAGCCCCCGCAGCTCCGACCGGTAGCCTCCCGCCACGGTCTCCACCACCTGCGCGACGCCGGGCACGTCGAGGAGGATGTGGAAGGCCCGCACGAACTCGGCGACCGTGGTGCGGTCCACGGTCTCGCGCAGCGCCCCCAACGCGTCGATCACGCTCGTCGCGGCATCGTCGTCCGCCGGTGGCCGCCAGCGCGCGTTGAAGCCCGCCTGGGCCAGGCCCGGGTCGGCGTACCACTGGAGGAGCTGCACCAGCGTCCACTGTCCCCAGGGCCAGGCGGCCCGGGTCCGCACCGCGAAGGGCGAGGCGTCCGGGTACGCGGTCGGGCCGGCCTCCAGGATCTCCCTGGCCGCGGGCAGCTCACCCGCCGTAATGCAGGCCTCGACCGCCTCCCTCCACTCGGGGGCGTCGTCCGGCCCGGCACCGAGTTGCTCGCGGATCTCCCGAGCCTGCCGTTTCTCGGCGTCCTCGATCCGGCCGCGCCACCTGTCGTACAACACCCTCAGCTCGGCCGGGCGGCCGACGGCCGCCCGGAGGCCCTCCGGCTCCGACGTCGGGATCCCGGCCCGCTGCTCACGCTGGACGAACTCGTTGCGACGCCGCTCCACGTCGGCCAGGGCCGCCTGCTCGCCCTCGACGATCACGGCGGACAGCGCGGCCCGTTCGGTGGCGGTCACCGCCCCCATCAGGGCGTCGTCCCGGCACAGGTCGGCGGCGATCCGGAACTCGCCCTGCCCGACCAGCCGGCGGACCGCGTCGGCGGCGTCGGCCACCGGGTGAGCGAGGCCGTCCAGCAGGGCGTCGAGGATGTCGGCGTCGTCCGGGTCGGCCGACCGTTCCAGCACGGCGACCAGCTCGGGAAACCGCCACCGCTGCGGCCACGTGGGCAGCGTGTCCATCAGGATCTCGTTCACGTCGAGCCCCACCTCTCCACGAACGCCAGATCGTCCAACGCCGCCTCGATCACCGCCGACTCCGGACCCTGGACAGGCGCCTGGCGCAGGCGGGGCCATAGGTGGTGGAGCCGGCGGGCGAAGACCCGGGCCGCGTCGGCGCGGGTGTCCTGCGCCTCGCTCACCTCCTCGTCGTGGCATCGCAGCAGCGCGGCCGCCGCGTCCTGGATCCGCCGCATCCGGTCCACGTACGGCTGCGTGCGCGCGACCGGAGTCGGCTTGCGCAGGCCCGCGGCCTCCCGCTCGGCGGCACTGAACTGCTCCTGCGCGTCCACCCCACCGGCGCCCGTCACCCATTCCCGCACCGCGACCACGTTCCGGTCCGCCACCGCGCCCACGATCGCGTGGTATGCGCCCTGCGCGCCGAACAGGTGCCGGCTCGCCAGGTTGAACCCGAGACGGGCGTTGCGGCACTGGTCGACGGCGGCGCCCAGGGCCTGCCAGGCGCCGTCGAGGACCTGCTGCCGGTCGGTGCCGGCATTGTCCGCGTTGACGACACGAAGCGGCAACGGCCCGCTGGTGGACTTCCAGTACCTCGTCGTCAGCGCAACGAGATCCGCCCACGGCTCATCCAGCTCGAACAGCGGCAGCAGGTCGGGCACGTCGCTGTCGACCAGGTTGGACAGCACGGCCGGCCGCCCGTCGGCCAGGAGCAGGTCCACGGCGGCCAGCACGGCGAGAGCCTGGTGCTCCGCCGGTGCCAGGTCGTCGGCCCAGGCGTCGATGACGGCGCTGCCGACCCGGGGCCCGCGGCGCGCGGCGGCCGCGGCGGCGACCCGGACGCGGGGACGCAGCGCCGGATCGAGGACCCCGGACCGCAGCAGTGCCGCCTCGACGAACGCGCCCCTGCGCCATGCCTCCCCGGTCAACCAGTGCAGCCAGCGCTGTGCCGCCGGCGTGCCCCGCTCCCGGTCCTCGCGCAGCACCGCGGCGGCGGCGACACGCAGGATCTCGTCCGGCGCGTCGACACGGCGCAGGTCGTCCAGGAGCTGCCAGTCCTCGGCGTTGCCGGCCAGGTGGGCGACGACCACCCCGGCCCGATCGTCGGCCGGCAGGTGCGCCACGGCCCCGAGCAGCCGTCCGGCCGCCGACAGCTCGACGATCGACGCCTGCTCACCGGCGGCGGACGGCTCGGGTTCCGTCACCTCGAAGCCGAGCAGCCGGGCGACGTCGTCGACGACCTGCCGCCCGACGACCTCCAGGCCGAGTTCTGCCCTCTCCCGGTAACGCGCCCCGGTCCGGCCGCTGCTGCGCACGAAGTCGAAGCTGCCCACGACCGCCCGGTCGTCGGTCAACAGAACCCGCGCGTTGGTCGGCCGGCGCTCGGCCGTCACCGGCGTGGCGCCGCCGAGCCCCTGGAGCGAGCCGTGGGCGTCGCGGCCGGTGCCCGAGGCCGTCGACCGGTGGTAGATGAACGAGACCCGACGCCCAGCCGCCGCCCGCTCGTCGACGGCCTTGAGCAGATGCGGGTCAAGCGCGTCCGGGTGCGCCAGGTAGCCCCCGAGCACGAGCCGCCGCCCGGGTTGGCGCAGCGCGTCCCAGAGCATTTCCCGGTGGGCGGCGTCCTCGACCAGGCGCACGCGCGGGAGCGTACGACCGGCCACGAGCTGGGCCAGCCGGGCGGCGGCGCTCTGCCACTGCTCCGCCCACAGCTTGACCTGGCTGGCGATCAGCTCGTCCGTCTCCCCCTCCGGCGGCGGCTCGGGCGCCGGCACCTCCGCTTCCGGCCAGCGGGACGCGGTGTGGACGGCGCGCACGAAGGTGCCCACCGGGGCGGGGTCGAACTCGTCGTGCCGGACCAGCATGAGTTGCCCGTACTGGTGCTGTAGGGTGCGCCGGGCCCACAGCAGCAACGATTCGATCGGCAGGCAGGGCCCGTCGTGCGGGGCGCGGACATGCAGACCGAGCTGGTCGAGACCGTGTTCCTCCCGGCGCAGGAAGTGGTAGCCGGTCACCAGCGCCTGCCGGTCGTCGGCGACGACGAGCGCCGCGTTGAGCCGGCTGGGCATGGTCGACGACAGCAACCGCGACAGGTCTCTGCCGTCGTTGCGCCACTGGAGGCTGGACAGCGCCGTGCGGACCTTCGGGGGCAGTTCCGCCTCCCGGCCGTCACCCCAGATCAGGACCACCTGGACGCCCCGCCCGAGCGCTGCCTCCAGCAGCGGGAAGTAGCGCATGAGCACGTCGTAGTGCAGCGTCGGGCACACCAGCACGACCTGCTGGCGCGCGTCGGCGACGAGCTGGGCGACCAGTTCGTCGTGTCGTTCCCGCCCACCGACGGCGGTGGCCTCGACCTCGGCGTCGCGCAGGGCTCGTAGCTCGTTCGCGATGCTCTCGTAGTCGGCCCGTAGGTCCTGGTGGCGTTGGCTCCGGGTGCCCGCCGCGGCGTGCCCGGCCGCCGCTGTCCGCCGGTTGAACCGGGTGAGCAGTTCCGGCAGCGTCGGTGGCTCGGCGAAGGTACGGTCCACGCGGCCGCGGAGCGCCTGGGCGAAGCGGCTGTCGGACTGGTCCGCCACGAGTTGCCCGAGCCGGGACTCCGCGAGCGCCCGTTGGGCGACGGTCAGCCGGCGGTCGGTCACCGCGAACCGGAGCAACTGGGTCGCCTCGTCCTGGTGGACCGTGACGTCCACCGGCAGCCAGCGCAGCTCGCTGGTGCTGCCGAGGTGGTCCGGCGCGAGGTGGGCGGCGAGCACCCGGCGGGCGCGGCCGGGAAGTTGCTTCTCCCTGCGACGGAGCTGCTCCTGTTCGAAGGCGCGGTCCAGCACGGCCAGCAACTGCGCCTCGGTGATCCGGTCCTGGTGGGCGGTCAGCGGTGCGGGCACCTCGAACCGGTAGTCACCCGAACGGCGCAGGCCCTCTTCGACCGGGAACACCGCGCCGACCAAGCGGTCGACCATCAGGTCGACGGTGGCGTTGGCGCGTTCCGCGCCGCGCAATTCGCTCAGCCGGGCCAGGTCGATCCCCGGCGCGGGGCGCACCATCGCCGTGCCGAAGTCCACCACCACGTATCCACGTCGCAGCAGGTCGCCGAGCAGATCCAGGGTGACCCGCTCGCCGAGCCGGAACAGGGTCAGCAGCTCCTCGACGGCCACGCCGTCCGGTCGCCGGCAGACCGCGCCGAGCGTCACGGACTCGATCGGGCTGAGCCCGTCTCCGTATCCGAGCGTGACTCGCACCCGGACCACCTCGCACGGCACGTACAGCGTCGTGGCGCTCATTCCCCCGTCACCTCGGCCGCGTCGAGGCGTACCCCGAACTGCTCCACGCCGGCGCAGACCCGGGCCCAGAAATCGCCGACGCCGGCGAAGTGGTCGAAGTTGCCGACGATGACCAGCAGCTTGCGGGCGCGCGACATCATCACGTTTACCAGCTCGGGCTGGATCAGATATCCGATGTTGCTGATCGGGGAGTCCCCCCGGCGCCGGTCGCGCACCAGGGACAGAACCACCACGTCCGCTTCGCGTCCCTGGAAGGCCGGCACGGTGGAAAGTTGCTCCACCGGCAGGCCCAGCCGGGCGAGCACCTCCTTCTGCTCGCGGTACGGGGTGAGGACGGTGAGCCCTCCATGAGGCGGGGTGGGCCGGAGCCGGCGTACGAAGTCAGCCACGATCCTCGCCTCGCCCTCGTTGCTCCACGCCGGAAGATCCTGGCAGGCGGAAACCTTTGCGGTGTCGAGCCAGACCAGGTCCCGGCCTCTGATCGACCCAGGGGTCTCGAAACCATGCGGAACGCCCTCGGCCGGTGACGACACCCTGCCCGGCGGAAGGCTCCCACCGGTCCACTCCGGCCCGTCGGACACGGGGTAGAACACCCGGCTCACCAACTCGCCGATCGCGGGACGCATCCGGAACTGGCTGTCCAGGGTACGCAGCGGGCGGTTGAGAGGTCCCCGTGCCGCCGGCAGATCCTCGGCGAAGAGCGAACCGAACAGCGAGAACACCCGCTCGTACTCAGCCTGCCGGCGTCCGTGCACGTTGAGATCCGGGTTCGGGTCGAGCGCGCACTCACCGAGGAAGCTGAGGACGTCCTCACGCCGGTGCGCAGGAAGCTGCTTGTGGTCGCCCAGCAAGGTCCAGCGCAGCCCCTGGGAGAGCGGGATGGCCAGCTCCCCCGGCCATGCCTTGGCGGCCTCCTCGACCACCACCCAGTCGAACAGCGAGCTGTCGGTGGTGGCCAGCGCGCCACGGGTCGCCGCGAGGCAGGTCGCGAAGACGAGGTTCGCGCCGCGCAGGAACCGGTCGTCGAGTTCGGGCAGCGCGGCTGGCAGGACGGCGAGATACTGCTCCCGCACCTCGGTCCAGCCGTCGTCGCGAGAGAGGTCCTGCTTGACCGCGTCGGCGATCATCTTCCGCCGCTGCGGCGTCAGTTGGGAGAGCTTGAACTGTCCCATCGGCGTCGTGTCCACGGTGTCCGCCGACGGCGAGACGATGCGTACCGGCAACAGGTCCTGCTTGACCACCATACGGCCCTGCTCGTCCAGGGCGCCCAGGTAGCGCAGGAGCCGCTCGGCGAGGTTGTCGAGGGCGAAGTTGGCCTGGGCCGAGATCAGCACCCGGGAGCCGTGGTCCGCGGTGAGGTACGCGGCGACCGCCCGGCTGGCAATCTCGGTCTTGCCGGTGCCCGGTGGCCCCTGCACGGCGTAGAACGGCTGGGAGACCAGCATTTCCAGTACCGTCTCCGCGCTGCTGCCGCTCAGCGGCCGGGGCTTGGGGTCTCCGTTGTCGAAGGCGTGGATCGCCTGCTGCCAGCGCGTCGGCATGCCCCGGATGGTCACCGGGTTGCGTAGCTGGTCCAGCAGCGTGCGATTGTCCAGCAACTCCCATCGGGCAGCGATCTGGCGTCGCAGCGCGATCCGCGTCCCGAAGTCGTCCGCGGGGCGCAACCAGCCGTGCTCGGGCAGCCGGCCGGTCCCGCCGGTGGCCTGCACGACGAGCGTGGTGTCGTTGTCGTACCGGACAAACCGAACCTTGCCGCTGAAGAGCCGGTCGGACGGCAGGCCCCGGTCGTCGGCGACCGCCTCGATCAGCGCGTTGCCGTCCTGGAACGCCATGCTCTCGAAGAACCGGGCGAAGGGCGGGCGACGCCGGGTCGACGAGGCGTACTTCGCCAGCATCGGCTGGTTGTGCTGGCGCGCCAGGTCCCGCATGTCGTCGAAGACCAGCTTGATCTGGCCGCCGCCGGACGTCTCGACCCGGCTGTAGGCGTACTCCCGGGCCCGGAGTTCGACTCCCTGGTATTCGAGCAGCCACTCGATCGCCTGCTCGTAGACCATCTCGTCCGGGGTCCGTTCGACGGGCGAGCGAACCGACTCGATCAACGGGCGCCAGGAGGGACGACCCGCCCGCTGCGCCTCCAGCTCTCTGGGGTGAATGTCGTAGGCGATCGCCTGGATCGGCGTCGGTCGTTGCCGGAAGCGGCTGCGGTCGAGCTGCGCCTGGATCCGGCGGGCACGCTGGCTCTCCAGCGGCACCACGTACTTGATGAGCAGCACCTCGTCGATCGGGGTGGCGCTCGCGACGCCCAACGCGTTGGTGGGGCGGAACGGCTGGCAGAACCAGGCCGCCCGCTCGCCCACGAGCAGTTGCCGCGCCTCCCGCTTGCCGGCGTGCGTGCCGGCGTCGATGTACGGGTCGGCGCCGTGCGGCGCGTGGACGAGGATCGCCGCGCGTAGGTCGTGCTCCAGGAACGCGGCCAGTTCCGCCCGCCCTTCGGGCGTCATCGGACTGGACCGGATCCAGCCCCACTCATAGATCGTCGGGATCGACTCCTTGGGCATGTAGGCCACCAGGAACGGCCGGTCGCTCACCCGCGCCGTGAAGTGGTTGGCCAGCACGGCGTAGTGCTCGGCCAGCCGTGCCACGACGGTGGACGACTCGGGACGGTCGCCCGGCCGCTCCCCGAGCATCAGCAGCAGCAGGTCACACAGTGCGCGCGGGATGGTCCGCTCCTCCCGGAGGCGGGTCCGCATCCGCTCCCGGGCCGCACGTGCCCACGCCTGCACCTCGCCCGGGTCGCCGAGCTGCGCCGGGACCTCGACCGACAGCGGCCCGAAGAACCACTCCCAGACCACCACACCGAGGCTGTAGACGTCGGACCGCTGGTCGTCCAGAAAACCGCCCCGGTCCGCGGGCGGGAACAGGAAGTCGATCCGCTCCGGCGAGGCGTAGAGGAGCGCCCGGGAGCCGTCACTCTGGTCGAGCAGCAGCTCGCGTACCTGGTCGCTGGTCGAAGACGCGTCCAGTGTGGCCGCACGCAGCAGATTCGCCACGAGCGTGCTCATCTCGAACCGCGACAGACGCAGGACCAGTTCGTCGGTCTCCTCGTTGGCGGACTCCACTGTGATCGAGCCGGTCCACAGGTTGCGGTGGATCAGGCCGTGGTCGTGGAGGATGGCGAGGGCGTTGGCGAGCATGGAGAAGTGCCTCAGCGCCTCGGCCGGGCGCGCGTGCAGGAAGCCGGTGCTGCCCGCCACGCTGGCGAGCGTGTTGAGCCCACCGCGGGTGACCACGAACGCGAACCCGTTGCGCGTGGCTTCCCCGTCGTCCTCGTAGCCACCGTCGACGATCTCCGGCAGCGCCGGGTGACGCAACCCGTTCGCGCGCAGGAGGACGCGGATCTCCTGTTCCCACATCAACCCGCCGAGCGCCGCGATGTTGAGGTAGATCTGGAGGATCAACGCCCGGCCGTCGCCGTCGACCAGTTCGTAACGGTAGAGGGTGCCGGGGATGATGTCGGTGCGTACGCTCGACAGCGACGCGCCACCGGGGGGGACGTACGGTCCGTGCCCTCTCCCGTTCCGTCCAAAGTATCGGTCGACGATCTGGTCGACGATTTCACCGGTCACGGATGTCCTCGACAGCTCGTTGCCCTCATTCGCCGCGGGTGAGGAGCACAGCGGACGCAGCCGCGTCGTGCGTCGGGCAACGTCGACCAGTCTAGATCCGGCCAGCCCGCTCGGGGTGACGCAAATCCGACTGACGTGAGGGCCCCGCATCTCCGCACGGGGCCCTCACGACGGTTGTCAGGCGCCGCTTGGGACCTCGTCGGTCAACCAGATCGGACGCCAGTCCGGCACCTCGTGGAAGCGCCGCAGCTCGGCGAACCCGGAGACGATGCCGGTCCAGGCGCCGTACGGCGGGTTGCCCTCGTCGAAGCCGGACTGCACGAACGTCAGCTTCGTCCGGCCCTCGGACTCGTCCAGCTCCCAGGAGGTCACGCCGGTCGGTCCCCAGTCGATGGAGAGCCCCCGTCCCGGCGTCACGTCGAACACCTTCGCGGCCTGACCGGCGTCGAAGCCGCCCATCGCGTACCGGCCGCCCTCCCACGGCTCGATACCGATCGGGTAGCCGAACCAGGCGCCCGCCTGCTCCGAGTCGGTGAGCGACGTCCACACCTTGTCCATCGGCGCGTCGATCAGCAGCTCGCCGCGCAGGTCGGCGGAGGTGAAGTCGGTACGCGGCAGCAGCGGCCGGCCGTCCAGGTGGTCGTTGAGGTTGGCGAGCGCCAGGTACCAGTACGTCTGGAGCACACCGCGGATGCTGCTGCCGCTCATCGCCTCCTCGAAGCTGAAGTGGCTCTGCCGCAGCGTGAGTATGGTGCCGTCACCGTCGGGCTCCAGCTCGAACTCGGTGGTGGTCTCCACCCCGTCGAGCGTCCACGCGAAGCGCAGCGTCCGGTCGTCGGCGTGCAGCAGCCGCTGGTGTGGCGCGTCGCCCTCGGGCGTGTAGCGGCCCCAGAACTCGTACCGAACGGGAAGCTCGACCTCGGCGTGCTCGGCGAGCCACACGCGCAGCTCGGCGGGGTCGGTCAGCGCCCGGCGGACGGTCGCCACCGGTGCGGCCAGGCGGGCGCGGATGGTCATCGGCTCAGTCATGCTTGTCGCCTTTCGGGTAGCAGGCCACGGCGAGCTTGAAGGCGTCTCCCTCGGCGCCGCCGTAGCGCGTGAACAGGTCCTGCAGCGTCGTCTGCAGGTCGTGCAGGAACTCCTGCCGCCGCTCGGCGGGCACCCGGATCTCGCCGGAGACGCCGACGGACGGCAGTTCGGGGGCGGTGCGGTCCAGCGCGGCGATGTCGGCCTGGACCTCCTCCATGAGGTCGAGCAGGTAGCCCAGGCTCAGCTCGTCGCGGGCCCGGCGGGTGCCGCCGATGCGGCCGACCAGGCGGGGCGAGAGCCAGTACGACCGGGCGACGGCCTGGTAGATGCCCTCGGTGATGCCGCGCACCTGCCGCTGCGCCACCTGCTCGGCCAGCCCGGCCGCGACGAGCTGCTTGACGTGGTAGTAGACGCGCTGCGGCGTCTGCTCCAGCCGGGCCGCGACCTCGGTGCAGGTGCGGGGCTCGGCCAGTTGCCGCAGCACCTCGATGCGCTGCGGCTTGAGCAGGACTTCGGCCTGCTCGCGCTGTTCCAGATACAGGACGTCTCTCATGGCAAAATCAGTTTGTACGTACAAAACTTCTTTGTCAATGGCTTCGACGAAAGGCCGCGCGGTCCGCGCGGCCTTTCGTCGGTACGTCGCGTCAGGGCGTCCAGTCCGGACGCAGCGGGTACCCGTTCACCCCGTCCGGGCCGTTGTGCGTGGCGAGCACGTGGTGCAACTGGATGCCGTTGCGCTCGAACGCCAGCCGGGAGCCGGCCATGTAGAGGCCCCACACCTTGGCGGTGCCCGGCCCGACCTCGCCGACGCAGAAGTCCCAGTGCTCGACCAGGTTGCGGCACCAGGCGGCGAGCGTCAGCGCGTAGTGCTGGCGCAGGTTCTCCTCGTGGTGCACCTCGAACCCGGCGTCGTGGATCTCGCTGATCAGCCGGCCCGGGCCGGCCAGCTCACCGTCCGGGAAGACGTACCTGTCGATGAACGCGCCGGAACGGTGCGGCGCCCGGTTGTCGGCCCGGGTGATGCAGTGGTTGAGCAGCCGCCCGCCCGGCTTGAGCCGGGAGCGCAGCGCGCCGAAGTAGGCCGGGTAGTTGCGCACCCCGATGTGCTCGGTCAGCCCGATCGAGGAGATCGCGTCGAACTGCTCGCGCGGCGCGTCCCGGTAGTCCAGGTGGCGCACCTCGGCCAGCTCGCTCAGCCCCTCCCGCTCGATCGCCGCCCGCGCCCAGTCGGCCTGCGCCTTCGACAGCGTCACACCGAGCGCCTTGACGCCGTACTCCCGGGCCGCGTGCCGGACCATGCCGCCCCAGCCGCAGCCGACGTCCAGCAGCCGCATCCCCGGCTTGAGCGCCAGCTTGCCGGCGACCAGGTCGTACTTGGCCCGCTGCGCCTCCTCCAGGGTGTCGCCGGGGCCGCGGAAGACCGCGCAGGTGTACGTCATGGACGGGCCGAGCACCTTCTCGTAGAAGGCGTTCGACACGTCGTAGTGGTGGGAGATCGCGCTGCTGTCCCGGGTACGCGAGTGACGCAGGCCGGTCATCAGCCGCCGCCAGCGCGGCGCCGCCTCCTGCGGCGGGGTCGGTGGGGGGCGCAGCCGTTCCCATCCCAGGCCCCGGACCAGCGCGAGCGCCTCGCTCATCGCCGGGAGCCGCAGCGGCACCTCGTCCTTGATCACCCGCAGCGCCTCGTACGGGTCGCCCTGGTGCACGCCCTCCAGCCCCAGGTCGCCGCTGACGTAGGCCCGGGCCATGCCCAGGTCGCCCGGCGCGGTGAGCAGGTAGGACAGGCCCCGCTCGGTGCGGATCGCCAGGGTGATCCCGGCGTCGGCCGGGCCCACCGCGCTGCCGTCGTAGCCGGTGACCCGGACGGGTAGGTCGCCGGTGGTGACCGCGCGGACCACGTCCGCGACTGTGGGTCCGGTACGCCGCCCGCCCGCCGGCGGGCCGGCCGGGGCGCTCGCCGCCCCCGGTGTTCGGTCGGTCAGACTCATGCTCGGGATACCGCCTTCTCGTACAGTCCGGTGAGTCGGTGGTCCGGGTCGTAGCGGTCCTTCACGGCACGCCAGGTGTCCCCGCCGTAGAGCCGGTCGAACTCGCCCCGGTCGTAGTACGCGTCGGAGTAGAGCGACTTGTGACCGCCCACCTCCGACACCATGCGCTCGATCTGTCGGTTGACGTCGCCGTCGGCGGCGCTCGCCGCGATGGGCACGCTTCCCCAGAAGCCGATGTTCACATACGTTTCGCCCGGTTGGAGTGGATACAGCGGCCACGCCTTCGCCGACCCGGGACCGGACGGCTCCCGCAGCCGCAGCGGGCACAGCCACACCGGCGTCATGCCCACGTTCGCCGCGAACCAGCGCAGGAACTCGGGCGTGCGATCCAGCGGGACCTCGACGTCCTGCACCACCCGCTCGCGGGCCGGACGGCCCCGCCACCTGTCGACCCGGGCGGCCACCTGGTGCCGGTGCTCCAGCCGCACGATCCGGTGGTAGACGTCGCTGCGCCGGTAGCGCCGCGGCCACAGCCGCCGCACCACCGGGTGCTGCACCCCGAACGCCGCCGAACACCAGAACCAGTCCGTGTCCCAGCGCCAGAGATAGTCGTACGCGGTGAGCGTGTCCCGGGTGCGCCGGCGCAGCGAGCGGTAGTAGATCTCCTGGCCGGTGTAGTCGGACGGACGCTCGTCGGCCTCGTCGGTGAACGTGCCGAGCACGAGATACGCCTCGCCGGGGCTGAACACCACCCCGTCCATGGCGTCGACCGGCTCACCGCCCCAGGCGCCCTTGGCGACCACCTCGCCGATCGCGTCGACCAGTTCCTCCAGCCGGGTGAACCGGATGTTGCGCAGCGACACGTACCGGCGGATCGGTTGCAGCTCGATGCGCAGCCGGGTGGCGTAGCCGAGGCTGCCGAGCGAGTTCGGGAAGGCCCGGTGCAGGTCGGCGTGCTCGCCCCGGGGCCGGGTCGTGACGATCTCCCCCGCGCCGGTGAGCACGTCCATCTCCAGCACCGACTCGTGCGGCAGGCCGTTGCGGAAGGAGGTGGACTCGATGCCCAGCCCGGTCACCGCGCCGCCCAGCGTGATCGTGCGCAACTGCGGCACGACCAGCGGCATCAAGCCGTGCGGCAGCGTCGCGTCGACCAGATCCTCGTACGTGCACATGCCCTGCACGTCGGCGGTGCGGGCCGTCGGGTCCACGGCGAGCACCCCGGTCAGGCCGCTCACGTCCAGGCCCGGCGTACGCGGCGCGGAGCGGGGCCGGAAGAGGTTCGAGGTCTGTTTGGCCAGCCGTACGGGTTCCCCGGCGGGCACCGCGGCGTAGGAGCGCCGCAGCGTGTCCACCGCCCGTTCATGATCACGGACAGCGTGCATGAGATCACCTTACGCTCGGGTACGACAATTCGTGGGATGTCCACGGTGGCCTTCCACGACTCGCCGACGACGCGCGCGTTACCGTGACCGCCATGCCGAATCCCGCGCTCACCGCACTCGACGACGCCGGCCTGCCGTACCGGGTGATCCGTCACGGTCCGGTCGCGAGCCTCGCCGAGGCGGCCGCGGCGCGCGGCGTCGAGGTGCCCGACGTGGTCAAGACGATCGTGGTCCGCCGCGGCGAGGGCGACCTGCTGTTCGTGCTGACGCCCGGCGGACGGGTGATCTCCTGGCCGAAGCTGCGCGCCCTGCTCGGGGTGAGCCGGCTGTCGATGCCCGACGCCGAGGCGGCGAAGGCCGCCACCGGGTACGCGCGCGGCACCATCACCCCGTTCGGCTCCACCACCGCCTGGCCGGTCGTCGCCGACGAGCGGCTGCGCGGCCGGGAGATCACGCTCGGCGCGGGCGAGCACGGCCTCGCCGTCGCGGTCGACGCGGACACCGTGCTGGCCGCGCTCGGCGCGACGGTCGCCGACGTGACCGACGAGGAGCCGACGCGCTGACCGGTGGCCGGTGGGCGGCCGGCGGCATAGCGTGGAGCACATGCCGAAAGCCGTCTGGAACGACCTCGTCGTCGCCGAGAGCGACGACACGGTGGTGGTCGAGGGCAACCACTACTTCCCCCGTACCGCGCTGCGCGACGACCTGATCCGGGAGTCCGACACCCACACGGTCTGCCCGTGGAAGGGCACCGCCTCCTACTACACGCTCGAACACGGCGGCGCCACCAGCCCGGACGCCGTCTGGTACTACCCCGACCCCAAGCCGGAGGCGGAGATGGTCCGCGACCGGGTGGCGTTCTGGAAGGACGTCCGGGTCGTCGACTGAGTCACCGTGCCGCCGGGGCGACTGGCACCCGGCGGCCCCGGTGGGTCAGGATGCCCCCATGGCCGACCCGCACTCCGACCCGTCCGGCACCGTCTACGGCGCCCGTGGCGCGCGCCGCACCCGTGGCCTCCGGCTGCCACAGGACCCGCTGATGCGGGTCGCGCTGGGCGTCGGCGTCGCGGGCGTACTCCTCGGGGCCTTCTTCGCCACCGGCGTGCTCGGCGGCGGTGACGAACGGCCGGTGGTGCCGGCGGCCGCGGTGCCCACGGCGGAGCCGAGCGAGCCGAGCACGGAACCGACGGCGGAGCCCACGCCGTCGGCGTCACCCTCGCCGAGCGCGGCGCCGAGCACCCCCGCCGCGCCGGTGGCGACGCCGAAGGTGATCCGGGGCGTGCCGTCCGGGCGCTGCCTCGGCGTCACGGGTGACGAGGCCGAGGGCGCGCAGGCCGCGCTCGCCGACTGCACCGGCGGACCGGAGCAGCAGTGGGTGGTCACGCCGGTCACGAACGACACCTACCTGCTCGTGAACGCGGCGAGCGGCAAGTGCCTGGACGTCAACGAGGCGAAGACCGACGACGGCGCCGACGTGCAGCAGTGGTCCTGCAACGGGCAGGCCAACCAGCAGTGGCGGTTCCAGGCGGCCGGTGACGGCGCGGCGCTGCTCGTCGCCGTGCACAGCGGCAAGTGCGCGCAGGTCGACGACGCGGGCACCGAGGCCGGGCGCGAGCTGGAGCAGGCGCCGTGCAGCGGCGCTCCCGAGCAGCAGTGGGCGGCCGGCTGACCGGCCGGCCTCGGTAGCGCCGACCGCTCAGCCCTGGCAGCGCCGACCCGTCAGCCCCGGTAGCTCCAGGCCCGCCGGGCCACGGCCACCGGCGGGGTGAATTCGCGCTCGCCGGCGGCACGGCGGCGCAGCAGCAGCGACAGCCCGGCCGCGCCGATCGACAGCGCGCCGGCCACGTACCAGGCCAGCGCGTAGTCACCGAGCCGGTCCCGGACCAGACCGGCGCCGGTGGCCGCGAGCGCGGCACCGAACTGGTGCGCGGCGAACACCCAGCCGAACACCACGGCGCCGGACGCGCCAAACCACTCCCGGCACAGCGCCACAGTCGGCGGGACCGTCGCCACCCAGTCCAGGCCGTAGAAGACGATGAAGACCAGCATGCTCGGCTCGGCCGTACCGGCGAACAGGCTCGGCAGCACCAGCAGCGAAGCCCCGCGCAACGCGTAGTAGGCGCCGAGCAGCAGCCGGGCGTCGACCCGGTCGGTGAGCCAGCCGGAGGCGATCGAACCGGCGATGTCGAAGAGCCCGACCACGGCGAGCAGACCGGCCGCAGTGGTCTCCGGCATGCCGTGGTCGTGCGCGGCCGGCACGAAGTGCGTACCCACCAGGCCGTTCGTCGTCGCGCCGCAGATCGCGAACCCGCCGGCGAGCAGCCAGAACGGCCGCGTCCGCGCGGCGGCGGCGAGCGCGCCGACCGCCCGCGCCGCGGCGCCGCCCTCCGGCCGGGCCGGCGGCACGACCTCGGTCGCGCCGTAGGCGGGCCGCCCCAGGTCCGCCGGGTGCTCCCGCAACAACCACACCACAAGGGGTACGACCGCCAGAGCGGCCCCGGCGACGACGAGTGCCGCCGTGCGCCAGCCGTGGTCGCGCACCAGCACCGCGAGCAGCGGAAGGAAGACGAGCTGCCCGGCCGCGCCGCCCGCGGTGAGCACTCCGGTCACCAGGCCGCGGCGCCTGACGAACCAGCGCCCGGTCACCGTCGCCACGAACGCCAGGGCCATCGAGCCAGTGCCCAGCCCGACGAGGACGCCCCAGCAGAGGATGAGCTGCCAGCTCTCGGTCATCCCCACGGTCAGGCCGCTGCCGGCAGCCACCAGCACCAGCGCGCCGGCCACCACCCGGCGGATGCCGAACCGGTCCATCAGCGCGGCGGCGAACGGCGCGGTGAGCCCGTACAACAGCAGGTTGACCGAGACGGCGGCGGAGATGGTCGCCAGCGGCCAGCCGAACTCGGCGTGCAGCGGGTGCAGCAGCACGCCGGGAGTGGCCCGGAAACCGGCCGCGCCGACGAGCGCGACGAAGGCGACGGCGGCGACGAGCCATGCCGGGTGCAGGCGGGATCGGGTCACCAACCGAGTCTCGGGCCGGGCGGTTCCCCCGACGAGTGGCCGGAAAGCCATCGTGCGCAATAATCGGGCCATGTCCGTACCGCACCGGGTCGCCGTCCTCGCCCTCGACGGCGTGGTCGCGCTCGACCTCGGCACCCCGGCGCAGGTCCTCGGCGCCGCCCGCACCGACGACCGCACCCCGCTGTACGCGGTGGCGACCTGCACTCCCGGTGGCCTGCCGGTTCGCAGCAGCGCCGGCTTCCAGGTCCTCCCCGACCACGGCCTGGAACTGCTGGACCGCGCCGACACGGTGATCGTCCCCGGCATCCACACCGGCTCGCCGCTTTCCGACGGCACGCTTGCCGCCGAGGTGGCCGACGCTTTGCGGGCGGCGTACGACAGGGGCGCGCGCGTCATGTCCATCTGCACCGGGGCGTTCGTGCTCGCCGCCGCCGGCCTGCTCGACGGCCGCCCGGCCACCACCCACTGGGCGTACGCGTCGCGCTTCCGCCGCCTGCACCCCGGCGTACGGCTCGACCCCGACGTGCTCTTCGTCGACGACGGTCACGTGCTCACCTCGGCCGGGGTGGCCGCCGGCATCGACCTGTGCCTGCACGTCGTCCGCACCGACCACGGCAGCGCGGTGGCCAACCGGGCGGCCCGGCGCTGCGTGGTCCCGCCGTGGCGCGACGGTGGGCAGGCCCAGTACATCGAGCGGCCGGTGCCCCGCGGCACGGACAACGGCACCGCGGCCACCCGCGAGTGGGCGCGGCAGCGGCTGCACGAGCCGGTGGCGCTACGCGAGATGGCGGCGCACGCGCGGATGAGCGTCCGTACGTTCACCCGGCACTTCCGCTCCGAGACCGGGCTCAGCCCGGCGCAGTGGCTGCTCCAGCAGCGCACCGAGCATGCCCGGGTGCTGCTGGAGACGACGGATCTGAGCGTCGACCGGATCGCCCGGGACGCGGGTTTCGGCACCACCGCCGCGCTGCGCCAGCACTTCCACGCCCGGGTGGGCGTAGCTCCCACCGCCTACCGCCGCACGTTCCGCCCGTCTCCCGCCCCGCGTTCCGCCGCCGTCGATCTTGGAGTTGTGGCGCCCGGAAGGCCGGGCATGTCGGAGTTGTCCACGGCCACAACTGCATGATCGACGGTCCGGCGGCTCGGCGGTCCGGCGGTCCGGCGGCTTGGGGGTCCGGCGGTCAGGCGAGGTGGGGCTGGCGGCGCAGGGCGCGGAGCTGCGCGAGGTGCAGCGGCAGGTGCACGCGGATGTGCAGGTCCAGCGCTCTGCCCCAGGGCAGGGAGTCGTCCACGTCCAGGTCGAAGCCCTCGCGTAGCACCGTCTCCACCGGCGTCTCCGCCGCCGGGCCGAGCCGTTCGGCCAACGCGCACAGCTTCTGGCTGGTGGCCCGGAACAACGCGGCCAGGCCGTCCAGCCCGCCGCACTCGGAGACGAGCGCGTCGAGTTGCGGACGGTGGATGGTGTCCAGGTCGTAGTAGGCGAACGGCGAGCCGGCCAGCACCGCCTCGGTCGCCTCGCTCATCAGTTCGTCGTTGGCGGCGAGGTGCGCGACGATCTGCTCGGCGCTCAACTGTCCCTCCGGCGGCGGCCCGAACCCGCCCGCGTCGATCTCCGCGAACAACTCCTCGTACGCCTGCCGCAGTGCCGGGGCGTCCACCTCGTCCATGCCCCGCATCCAACCCCCGCCGCGGCTGGGGCCGCCCCTGCTACCGCGCCCGGTTCACCCGGACGCGTGAAAAGGCCGGCACCCCGGTTTCGGGGTGCCGGCCTTTCGCTGTGTCTTGCTTGTTGGTCTTACTTGTTCCAGTGCTGGGCGACGAGGTCGGCGGCCTGCTGTTCCCACTGGGCGTAGTGG
>NZ_JBAKHP010000034.1:0-57478 GCF_036902745.1 Micromonospora sp. CPCC 205554
CCCGACGGTGTGCGAGCTGGACGGCCCGATACCGACGCTGAAAAGATCGAAAACACTGATCATGGCGCAA
Source organism: Micromonospora sp. CPCC 205554 (assembly GCF_036902745.1). NCBI lineage: Bacteria > Bacillati > Actinomycetota > Actinomycetes > Micromonosporales > Micromonosporaceae > Micromonospora > Micromonospora sp. CPCC 205554. Next base: position 71 of record NZ_JBAKHP010000034.1, read on the forward strand.
TGCTCCTGTCATCGCCACGGACGACGGTCTTCGGTTCCGCGTGACCGCCCATGGCTGCCTGGTCCGCGGCGAACGATGCCGGAAGCTCCGCGTCGCGCTCAGTCGGCGGCGCCCGGCTTGAAGGATCGAGCCAGGAGGAGCAGGTTCGCGGGCTTCTCGGCAAGCCTGCGGGTGAAATACGCGTACCAGTCCTGTCCATACGGCAGATAAACCCGTACGCGGTACCCCTCCCCCGCAAGCCGCGTCTGCTCGTTCGCGCGGATGCCGTACAGCATCTGGACCTCGAAGTCGGTGGTGCTCCGGCCACCGGCGCGGGCGAGTCCGATGGCGCTGTCGATCAGGCGGGGGTCGTGGGTCGCCACCATGGGATAGCCCTGGCCCTGCATCAGGATCCGCAGGCACCTGTCGAATGCCTCGTCGATCTGACGCCGTCGCGTAAAGGCCACCGACGCCGGCTCCGCGTAGGCTCCCTTGACCAGGCGCACCCGGCTCCCTGCGTACGCGAGGCGCTGGCAGTCCGCCGGGGTACGGTGCAGGCACGCCTGCAGCGCCACGCCCACCCAGGGAAATTCGGTACGCAGTTCGTCCAGTACGGCCAGCGTCAGGTCAACCGTGGTGTGATCCTCCATGTCGAGGGTCACCGTGGCGTCGGCGGCAGCCGCAGCGGCACAGATGTCGCGTGTCAGCCGATAGGCGTGTCGGCGACCGTTGTGGGGCAGCGCGCTACCGAGCGCCGACAGTTTCACCGACACCTCGGCCATACCGGGCATCCGCGTCGCGGAGAGCAGGCTGAGATACGCGTCGCGTACAGCGGCAGCCTGCTCGACTGTCGTCGTTCCTTCGCCGAGATGGTCGATCGTCACCCGCATCCCGGAATCGACGATGCGCCGCGCTACTGCGATCGCCTCGTCGTTGACCTCGCCGGCAACGAATCGTTGCACCACGCCCCGGGTCAGGGGGGATCCGGCCACGATTCTCCGGAGTCGGTGACTGCCGGCCGCCATCAGCAACAGCTTGTTCGGCAATTGGGGTCCTTTCTCGGGGCTGTTGTCGCCCTCAGGAAGCAGAGCGTGACGAAGTGATCTACCACCCGCGGGAGCTCGGGTTCCCCGTACGGTCAGGAGGTGTGGCCGGGATGGAGGGGGTGCCGATCGACGAGGCGAGCCACCCGCGTGCGTAGCGACGTGTCAGCCTCCTTGCCAGTCAGAGCACCGGCGATGATGTCGGCCACCTCCATGAACTCCGCTTCGGAGAATCCTCGGGTGGCGAGACCGGAGGTGCCGATCCGTAGCCCGGAGGTCACCATCGGCGGGCGGGGGTCGAACGGCACGGCATTACGGTTGACGGTGATGCCGACGCCTTGCAGCAGCCGCTCCGCCTGCGCGCCATCGAGATCCGCGTGACTCAGGTCGACCAGCACCAGGTGCACGTCGGTGCCTCCGCTGACCACCCGGATGCCGGCCTTCGCGACCTCGGCGGCGCCGAGACGATCGGCAACGATCTTCGCGCCGGTCAGGGCGCGCCGCTGCTGATCCTGGAACTGCGGTTCTCCGGCGATCCGAAAGGCCACCGCCTTCGCGGCCACGACATGCGCCAGCGGACCGCCTTGCTGGCCTGGGAAGACCGCAGAGTCCAGCCTCCGCGCGAGATCGGTGTACGCGCTGAGGATGGTGCCGCCCCGGGGGCCGCCGAGGGTCTTGTGCGTGGTCAGGGTGACGACATGGGCGTGAGGCACCGGGTTGGGATGCAGACCGGCCGCGACCAACCCGGCGAAATGTGCCATGTCCACGAGCAGGTATGCATCCACCTGATCGGCGATCCGCCGGAACCGGGCGAAATCGAGCGTCCGAGGGTAGGCCGACCAGCCGGCGATGAGCAGCTTCGGCCGATGCTCGCGCGCCAGCTCTTCGACCTCGTCCATGTCGATCAGGTGGTTTTCGGCGCCTACGCGATAGCTCACGGCCCGGTACAGCCGCCCCGAGTAGTTGATGCGCATGCCATGGGTCAGATGACCGCCGTGAGCGAGGTCGAGCCCGAGGATGGTGTCACCCGGCTGGAGCAGAGCAGCCATCACGGCGGCGTTCGCCTGCGATCCGGAATGCGGCTGCACGTTCGCGTACGTGGCACCGAACAGCCGCTTGGCCCGGTCGATCGCCAGGCACTCGATGTCGTCGACATGCTCGCATCCGCTGTAGTAGCGCCGCCCCGGGTAGCCCTCCGCGTACTTGTTGGTGAGGGCCGATCCCTGCGCCTGAAGCACGGCTCGGGGCGCGAGATTCTCGGAGGCGATCATGCCCAAGGTCTCGTGTTGGCGGCGTAGCTCCCGGCCGATCGCCTCGGCGACGACGGGGTCGAGGTCGGCCAGATCATCGTCGAAGGCTGCCATCGGGGCCTACCGCGACTCGTTGGAGAAGGCGCGGTACTCGTCCGGCGACATCAGGGAAGGCACCTGCGCCAACCGGACCCGCAGAAGCCAGCCTTTGCCGTACGGATCGACGCCGATCAGGCCCGGATCGGCGATGACCGCCTCGTTGACGGCGACGACCTCTCCGCTGACCGGGAGGTACAGCTCCGCGACCGACTTCGTGGACTCGACCTCTCCACACACGTCACCGGCAGTCAGGTGGCTCCCCGGCTCGGGCAGTTGCACATAGATGACATCACCGAGCGCTTCGGCGGCGAAAGCGGTGATGCCTACTTCGGCCGGCTGAACCGAGTCGTTGACCCACTCGTGGTTGAGGCTGTACTTCAGGTGTTCCGGTACGTTCATGACGCTGAACCCTCGCAAGGAATGGCCGCGATCACCGCGGACGACGGTAGAACGGAAGAGGGACGATCTCGACGGGCTCGGTGGTCCCCCGGATCTGCACGGCCAGCCGGATGCTGTCGCCGGTGCCGGCACGGATGCCGGCCATCGCGATCGGTCGTTTGAATGTGGGTGACGGGGCGCCGCTTGTGATGAGGCCGACCGGATCAGCACCATGGCCGTCGTCGGTCAGCGTCACCACCTGCTGGCCCGCTCGGGGAATTCTCTGCCCGGACGCGACGAGGCCGACGAGCCGACGGGTGACGCCGCTCTTGTGGGCCTCGGCCAGCGCGGCTCGTCCGACGAAGTCGCCTGGTTTGACGAAGGACACCACCCGCCCCAGCCCGGCATCGAACGGGGTGACGTCACGGCCGATCTCTGCGCCGTACAACGGCATCCCAGCCTCGATGCGGAGGGTGTCGCGGCACGCCAGCCCCGTGGGCGTCAAGCCGTGACGCCGACCGGCCACAAGCGCTGCTTCCCACGTGCGGACCGCGTCTTCGGCGTGTACGAGCAGTTCGAAGCCGTCTTCGCCGGTGTAGCCGGTACGAGCCACGACGGCTGGCCGACCGTCGATGTCCAGTAGCGCTACGGTGTAGTAGCGGAGCCGGGTGAGTCCCGTACCGGTCAGGGCTTCCACGATGGGGGCGGCGCGCGGCCCCTGCACCGCGATGATCGCCCGCTCGTTCGTGCGGTCGGCGGCCCAGGCCGCGTAGTCCGCACAACGGGTCCTGATGGCCTCATGTACGACGCGTGTGTTGATGGCGTTGACGACCAGCAGGTACCGGTGCGATGCCAGACGATAGGCAACGAGGTCGTCCAGCACCCCGCCGGCGGCGTCGCAGAGCATGGTGTAGCGCGCGCCGCCGATCGGTACGGCGGACAGGTGCCCGACCAGAGCGTAGTCCAGTGCTGCCGGGGCCTCCGGCCCCGACACCTCGAGCTGACCCATGTGGCTGAGATCGAAGAGGCCGGCCTGTTCGCGTACGGCGCGGTGCTCAGCGAGCTCACTTCCGTAGCGAAGGGGCATCCGCCAGCCGCTGAAGTCGGTGAATCGAGCTCCGTGTCCTATGTGCGACGCATGCAGAGGTGAGCGGAGCAGAGCCGCAGGATCCTGGTGCACGGGGGCGCTCCTCGTCCCGACGCACGCGGCGTCGAACGGTCGGTTGCCTCCCGCTCTGTCATTGACCTGAGAGCTTCACCGCTGCGTCAGCGGCTTGCACCGTGGGTGAGACGACGGTCGTCTGCTTTCCAGAGTCACCTCGCCTGCACGGTAATGGGGCCTGAGAGTTTCTTGGGAGTTTGCTCCTTCGGCGCTCCGAATGAACGGAGTCTCTCCCGTGCAGGTTCGAATGGTGTCTATGTAGTTGTGGGCCATTCGCAGGTTAGATGACGGCACATACCGCGTCAACATCATCCTGCCCATAGCTGATGCCTATATATCGCCGTCGGATCGCTACGACGCTGCGGGATGGGCGTGGGGATTGGCCCGCCACCATCGGGCGAAGGCAGCGTTGTCGTTGACGTGATCCAGGTAGGCCCGGGTGATGGCCTGGAACAGGGTGCTGCTCTGTGCCGAGGTCAGCGCATCGCGCCGCCAGACGACCATCAGCCTGGCCAGCAACTGCGGCTCCCCGCGCAGCGGCAGCACCCGAGTCCCGGCGGCCGGGGCCCAGGTCGGGTCGACCAGCCGGACACCGTCTCCGGCGGCCACCAGTGGGTGCGCGGCGCCACTCGGCGCTTCGTACCGGATCTTCGGCTCGAAACCTGCAGCGCGGCAGGCCCGTCGCAGCGAGGCAAGTGAGCCGTCGTCCGGCCCCGGCGGGCACACCCACGATTCGTTTCTCAGGTCGGCCAGCCGCACCTGCTCGTGGTGGGACTGCGGGTGGGAGGCGGACATGGCGACGAAGATCGGGTAACGGGGGATCAGTGGCCGGCTGGTGAGCGTGGGACCGATCGGCATCTCGAAGCCCTCAAGGATGCCCAGCAACGCGGCATCCAACTGGCCCCGGGTGAGTGCCTCCACCAACAGGCGCGAGGACGGCTCGATCTGCAGCGCGATCTCCGGATCCGGGAACGCTTCCGCGACATGACGTACGATACTGCCCGCGCAGGCGATGTGGACGGTGCCGAGTCGGAGCAGGCCCGGATTGGGGTGCCGGTCGCCGAAGTCCTCGACGAGCGCGTCGACCTCGGCCAGCACGACGCGGGCGCGCTGGAGCACCTGCTTGCCGAGTTCGGTCGGTTGCATACCGGTACGGCTTCGGACGAACAGCGGCCCACCGACCGTCTTCTCGATCCGATGCACCTGGGCCGTCAGCGCGGGCTGCGACAGACCCAGGCGGGCGGCGGCGCCGGTCACGCTTCCGGCCTCGGCGATGGCACTGATCGCCCGCAGGTGGCGCACATCGATGCCCATGACCGAGATTATGCACGCGACCGCAGGCGGCGCGGTGGCCACAGGCCAGGCGGGCGCGCCGCCCGGCGACTCCCGCCGGGCGGCGCGCTCATACCCATCACATGGGGTTCAGTAGCGCGTGCTCACCGTGGCGCCGGAGCAGGCGGTCTTCCCGTAGAGGCTGATGTAGTGGTACCCGGCGGCCGGGCTGGGGATGGCCAGCGACTCGGTGTTGCCGGCCCCGGCGGAGGAGCGGGTGGCGTTGCTGGTGGTGGCCCAGCTCGACGGACTGTAGTAGAGATCGCAGTTGCCTGTGCCGCCGGCCGCGGCAATGGTGAGGGTGCTGACGCCGGCGGGCAGGTAGATGTACAGGTAGTCGTAGTTGCCCGCGGTCGCGGAGCGTCCGCTGCGCTGGCAGTTGCGGTCGAGGGTACGCGTGTCAGTGCCGCCGCATTCCGGCATGGTGGTGCCGCCGCCCGTCGTGACCGAGATGGTCTGGGACGATCTCGCGGTCGCTCCCTGGTTGTCGGTGACCGTCAGCGAGACGGTGTAGGTGCCGGCCGCAGCGTAGGTCTTGCTGGGGTTGACGGTCGACGAGGTGCTCCCGTCCCCGAAGGCCCACTGCCGTGAGGCGATGCTGCCGTCGGCGTCCGTGGACCGGTCGGTGAAGGTGGCGGTGAGCCCACTGGTCGCCACGGTGAACGAGGCGGACGGCGGCTGGTTGGTCGGGGGCGGCGTGGTGCCCCCGCCGCAATCCCCTGCCGCGCAGCGCGTCAGCCAGGCGTCGAAGTCGGCGTCGTAGCGCGAGCCGATGGTGCTGGTGAGGTACGTGCGGGCGGCGTTGAATGCCCCCGATCGGTAGTATCCGAGCACTGTCGTCATGTCCGGCCGATGGGACTGCATCATGTACCGCACGGCCAGGTAGCCCCAGTTGTAGATGCGCGTCTGGTCGTTGTTGTAGGTGGTGTCGAACAGCGTGCGCAGCGCATAGGTGTGGTTGCCCGCCTGGTTCTGGGCGCTGGTGTAGGTGACGTTCCGGTAGGAGTAGGAGACGTACTCGGCGAAGCCTTCGATCCACCAGATGGTAGGTGTGGTGATGTTGGCGCTGAAGTCGCCGTACATGTTGAACCGGCCATCGAGGTAGTGGGTGTACTCGTGGTTGAGGTTCCAGATCTGGAAGGCCGGCCGGACCCACTCGGCTTCGTAGGCGATGAACCTTGCCTGGTTGCTGGGGTCCGGCGGGTTGCCCTCCAGGTACATACCACCGTTGTTCGTATCGATGCCGTAGATGGCGCCCGCGTAGGTCTGGTAGTCGGTGCTCGAGTTGAAGACGACAACCTTGATGTCGGTGTTGACATCGCCTGCCACCGGCCCGCTGTCCCCGACCAGGCTGTGGAAGTAGGCGTCCTGGCCCTTCAGGCTGGTGCAGGACTGGCTCAGTTCAGCCGAGGTCATGTCCTGCGCGACGATCTTGATCGATGGGCTGCATGTGTAGTTGATCGTCAGGACAGAGCTGGTCAGCTGGGCGGAGAGGTTGCAGGTGGTGTAGTAGGAGCAGTTGGCGACGTCGTATGCCTGGGTCATCTCGGCGACGCCGACCCAGAGCGGCGCGGTCGGGCCGGTCATGTTGCTTCGCGAGAGAAGCGCCGACGCCATCGGCCGCGCGATGGGCTTGAGCGGGGCGTGCTGCAGGAATCGTCCGAGTTCCCGGCCCGCGTTCGACGTGAGGTAGCCGTTGTCGGTGCCGAGGAGGCCGGCGTGGGTGTTGGCGAAGTTGTACAGGTTGTCGAGCACGGTGCGGTCGCCCTGCACGGCGGAGACGAACGCGGGCACCTGGTGGCCTCGGAACAGCACCGTGTAGACGTTGTTGACCGCGTTGAGCATGTACCAGGACGAGGTGTACGACGAGTTGAAGCCGGTCAGGAGCCGGTTCACCACGAACAGGTATCGGGCGTTCTCCTGTGCGCTGTCGATGAGCGTCACCGCCTCCGCCAGGGTTTCACCGTTGGCGTCGGTCACGTCCCAGGCGCGTGCGTTCGCGAAGAAGGCGTCGAGCGCTGAGCGGATTGCGGTCTGCAGTGCCGGCCCGTACGTTCCGACGCTCGTGTCGTACCACTGCACGTAGTAGCCGGCCCGCAGGTAGAGAACGAGCTGGGGCATGCCGGTGGAGGGGTTACCCGGGTAGCCGGGCGAGCCGTCCCGCACGGCGTACGCGACGCTTGCCATCTGCGCCTCGCGGAAGGCGTTGTAGGCATCGCTGCCGGAGAGGCTGAACAGGCTGTTGATGCAGTCGACAGTGGATCCCTTGATCTGGCTGACCAGCGCCGATCCCGTTCGGCCGGTGAAGTCTGCGGGGCTGCAGGCGGCAGCGGCGGCGCGAGACCCGGCGTCCGACGGCCGAGCGCGTCGCTTCGCGGTTGCGGGGCGGTCGTAGTCGACGCGGGCGGCGTCCTTCGCGGCCGGCTGCGGCGGGCGCTTGTGTACGGGGAGCGCCTGCTCGCTCACATGGTCTACCCGGTCCTTGCCCCGAACAGTCGCATCGCCCGCTGCCGGCGGTGCCGCATCGGTCTTTCTGGCCTGCTGCCCGGGTGGCACGGGCCGCGCCGTGTTCGCGGCGGCCGGCGGCGCGATGACGCCGCAGGCGAGCGTCAGCGCGGTGAGCGCGCCGAACAGCTGACCTAGTCTTCGCCGCAATGGGTGTCCAGACATGCTCTCTCCTCATGGGCGAGGGTGTGATCCAGCAAAGGCGCTGACGCACTTCGATGGATGCTTGGGGGGTGGACGCTAGCCAGGCGGCTCCGGCGGCCACAACGAGTCCACAGCGGGTGGTCAGGGTGGCCCGCCTGGGCCTTACCGGAACCTGTGAGCGATGCGTCGAGGGTCGTCGGATCGATCAGGCGACGTGATGGACAGATGACATGAAAGCGGGCGGTCCGGTCGTGCGATCGTCCAGGTGTTCACGATTCAGACACCGGACGGCAACCATGGCGACCATCTTGCTCATCGACGAAGACCATCGCTATCGGCGCCTACTCGGCGATCAGTTGACGCGCTTCGGTCATCTGGTCACCGAGATCGCCCTCCATGAGAGCGGGCGGACGCTGTCCGACCTGACCTGCCACACCCACCGGAGGCCGGATGTCGTGATCGTAGACCCGGTCGTGCCGGCGGTGGACGGGCTGCTGCTGATGCGCCTGCTGTGTGTCGCGTCCCGCCGCCCGGTTCTGGCACACAGCATCAGGAGTATCGACGATGACGTCGTCCGCATGCTGCGCGCCGGCGCAGACGGATTCCTGCCGAAGCCGTGTCCACCCGCGGTGGTTGACGCCTCCGTCCGCGCTCTGCTGCGCCGGGTTCCGCCGGCACCGCCTCCGGCGCCGTCCGAGGTCGGCGCTCTTCGCATCGATGTGGCAGGTCGCAGCGTCTCAGTGGACGGACGACCCGTGGCGCTGACGCGTACCGAGTTCGAGCTTCTCGCCTATCTTGCGGAGCACCCCGGCCGGGTGGTGCCACGGTCGCAGCTACGGACGAGGATCCGCGCGGAGGGCCTGCCGTCGGCGGCGTCCCTCGACGTCCTGCTGTCCCGTCTGCGGCGCAAGCTGGGCGAGCGCTCGACAGGCACGAAATACCTGCACACCGCTCGGGGGCGGGGAGTCTCGTTGCGACCGGTTCCGGCGCGGGAGCAGATCACGCAGACATCCGGGAGCGATGCGGCGCGTTGATCGCCGATCGTTCTGGGCCGCGCCGCGGCGCACTTCATGGAGGACCGCGATGCGTTGCGGCAAGGGACGTGGTCCGGCGGGCCGTTACCAGACGAAGCAGCATGACGAGGGACGAGTGTGATGTCATGGGGAAGATCGGTCATCGGCCCGCCGAGCGACAACTCGCTTACACGTTCGGGGGTCGGATACCAGTCGCGCATCTGCGCTCCGGTGACGTGCTGGAGGTGTACACCGAGGACTGCTTCGGTGGCCGGCTTCGCAGTGTGTCCGACCTGTCGTCCTGGATGTTGGAGACGCCGCATCTGAATCCGGTCTCCGGACCCTTCCTGATCGAGGAGGCCGAGCCCGGTGACACACTCGCCATCCACATCGTCTCGATCGTTCCCGCGCGAGACTGGGGGTGTCGTCCACGCCTCCACACATCGGCGCGCTCGGATCCGGTGTGCGAGCGCTCGCGCTTGGCGCACCGGTCGAGGCGCGGGTCTGGTTCTATGAGATAGATCGTCGGGCTGGAACGGTCCGGTTCCAGCCGACGAGAACGGACCATGCGGTGGACCTGCCGCTGGAGCCGACTATCGGCACCATAGGCGTGTCTCCCGGGAGACTCGAGGCTCGGTCCACCATGGTGCCTGATTTCTACGGCGGGAAGCTCGACATCCCCGAGGCGCGTGCGGGCGCGACCCTGTACCTGGGTGTCAACGTTCACGGGGCGATGCTTGCGCTCGGTGACGGCTACGCTCGCCAGGGGCACGGCCAGGCCTGTCCGGCCGGTGTGGCGATCGCTACCGTCACCACTGTCGCCATTGAGGTGATCAAGGGATGGCAAATTAGTTGGCCACGGTTGGAGACCGACCTCGATCTCATGTCGATCGGCTGCGCCCGTCCTCTCGATGACGCCTATCGAATAGCTCACCAGGATCTGGTGAGCTGGGTCGGATCCTTGGCGGGGCTGGAGATGCTGGACGCTCATCAGCTCGTCTCGCAGGCAGGGCGGTCGGCCCTCGGCAACGTGCTCCCCCATCCTGCTACCGCCTACGACGACGCACACGATCGGCTCAAGCGGACCGCCGCCTCGGCGGGATAGCGGTCGTCGATCCCTCCACGCACCGGGGCGTGCTTGCTGGTCGATGAGAGTGCTGTTCGTCGTCGCGAGGCGCCGTCAGACAAGCTGATGGGTGCCTCGACCAGCGCGGCTGGAAAACGGGGCTCTCCATCGCGAACGTCGAGTAGGTGCCGAGGATAACCTCGAAGAGGCGGTCGGCCTGTTCGGCACTCATGCGACGGCGATGCCACCAGAGCGTGAGGTGCATGCGCAGCGGTTCCCCGGCGAGGGGAACGACTGCGACTCCCGGACCGCCATGGGAGGTCGGCTCCACCAGCTGAACGGCGCGTCCGGAGCCGACGAGCTGCCGCCCGCCGCCGCTGGGCACGTCGAACTGGATTCGCGGGGTGAAGCCTGCCTTGCGGGCCGCCTGCCAGAAGGCGGACAGGGAACCGTCCTCTCCGCCGGGCGGCCTGATCCATGCCTCTTCTTGAGCCCTTCCAGGGGGATCTCCCGAAGACCCGCCGCCCGGTGGGCGCTGGAGACAGCGACGTACACCGGGATTGCCGACGCGAGCACCCGCTCACCTAGTTCCTGCGGGAGTGGAATCTGATGGGACTCCGCAATCGCCAGCACCGCCACATCGAGGTCGCCGTGCACCAGTCGCTGGGCGAGCCTCAGGCTGGACGGCTCGACGCACATGGAGAAGGAGATATCCGGGAAGCTCGTCTCCAGACAATGGAACAGAGACGAGACGCACTCCATGTGCACCGATCCAAATCGGATCGTGCCCGCCGGGCCGGCGATATTTCCCCTCAACGCGTCCATTTCGGCGACCAATAGGCGGGCTCGTTGGAGGAACTGCTCTCCGAAGGTGGTGGATCGAGCGCCACCGCGCCCGCGCTGGAATATCTGATGACCGACCATCCGTTCGACACGCTGAAGCAGGGTCGTGACGGAGGGCTGCGAGATCCCCAGTCTGGATGCTGCTTTCGAGATGCTTCCGGTATCGGCGATCGCGCAAACGACTCTCAGATGCCGGATTTCCAGATCCATGCGTGCACCCTATCCATCCGGGTTCAGGCCGGGTAGTCGCTACTCCCAGGTCCTCGCGCGAGGGCATGTCGTCAAAAAAGCGTCGCAGTCTCGGTGGCAATGGCGGGCGGAAGCTTCGCGAGCATTCATGAACCGTCATTGGGCTCGGGGTGGTGACCCGGCGGCTACGGCTCACTGGGGAGAGGCCAGCGGGACGGCCCCGCTGCCCGAGATATCCGTCGTGGCGTCGCGGCCTTCACCGCGAGGACCGGGCAGGAGACCCGGAGCAGGATCTCCTGTGCGGTCGAGCCCAGGATCAGCTTGCCGATCGGGCTTCGATGCCGGATTCCGATGACTACCAACGACACGTCCTGCGCCTCGGCGAGATCGGCTATCTCCTCGGCGGCGTCCCGACCCTGCATGAGCTGCCTGATCGCGAACGGTACCCCGGACGCGTTCAGCTCGCGGGTCACCGCGTCCAGGTCGGGCTGCTGAGCGAAGCAGGGATCAACGTAGGCATCTCCCCGCGAGGTGTTCACCACGAGCACCGGCTCGTCGCGGAATCGCGCTTGTCCGATCGCGGCCTGCAGGGCTGCCATTCCCATCGGGGATGGAACGTATCCCACCAGAACGGTCACCCTGTCACCATCCTTGCACGCCGGCGGAGGACGAACCGCCGGACCAACGGCCAGAAGAGCACCACCAGCACGGTGGTGTAGATCAAACCCGACACCCAGCCACCCAGCAGCCCGTGCCACTCTCCACCGGACAGCTGCAACGCCCGGCGGCCCTGCAGTTCGGCGCGCGGAGCCAGAATCACCCCGACGATCAGCGGCAGGATCGGCAGCCCGAACCGGCGCAGGCCGAAGCCGAGCAGGCCGAGTACGAGCAGCAGGAAAAGGTCGAACGGCTGTGCGTTGACGGCGTACGCGCCCATAGACGCGAAGAAGAGGATGCCGGCGTAGAGATACGGTCGAGGAATCCGGAGCAGCCGCGCCCAGGCGGGCGCGAGCGGGAGATTCAGCACCAGCAACAGCAGGTTCCCGACGAAGAGGCTGGCGATGAGCGTCCAGACCAGACCCGACTCCCGCTCGAAGAGCAGCGGGCCGGGTTGGATGCCGTACTGCTCGAAGGCGGCCAGCATCACCGCGGCGGTGGCGTTGGTGGGCAGGCCGATGGCGAGCATCGGTACCAGCGTGCCGGCGGCGGACGCGTTGTTGGCCGCCTCGGGGCCGGCGACGCCTTCGATCGCTCCCCGGCCGAACTCGTCCCGGTGCTTGGACAACTTCTTCTCGGTGGCATACGACAGGAACGTGGGTATCTCAGCGCCGCCCGCGGGTAGCGCCCCGAACGGGAATCCGTAAGCGGTGCCGCGCAGCCAGGGCTTCCAGGACCGGCGCCAGTCGTCGCGGCCCATCCACGGCCGGCCGACCGGGATCACCTCGGCCGGACGGCGTCGGAGGTGCGCGGCGATCCAGAGCGCTTCGCCCACGGCGAAGATCCCGACAGCCACCACAACCACGTCGATGCCGTCTGCGAGCTGCGGCACGCCGAAGGTGAGCCGTTGTTGACCGGTCACCCTGTCGATCCCCACCACTCCGATGACCAGGCCGATCAGCAACGAGGCGAAACCGCGTACCCGGGAGGCGCCCAGCACCGAGGTGACGGCGACGAACGACAGCAGCATCAGGGCGAAGTAGTCCGGCGCGCCGAGGCTGACCGCGAACCGGACCACCGGCGGGGTGATGACCACCAGCAGCAGGGTGGCGATGGTTCCGGCGACGAACGACCCGATCGCGGCGGTGGCCAGCGCCTGCGCTGCCCGGCCGGCCTTGGCCATCTTGTTGCCCTCGATCGCGGTCACCACCGACGAGGACTCACCGGGAGTGTTGAGCAGGATCGACGTGGTCGATCCGCCGTACATTCCGCCGTAGAAGATGCCGGCGAACATGATGAAGGCCTGGGTGGGCTCCATGCCGTACGTCACAGGCAGCAGCAGCGCTACTGTCATCGCGGGGCCGATGCCTGGTAGTACACCGACCGCGGTGCCGATGGTGACACCGAGAAGCGCGATGAGCAGGTTCATCGGCGTCGCCACGTGGGCGAACCCGTCGAGAAGCGAATGGAGGTTCTGCATCTACAGGATTCCTCGCAGCACGCCGGCGGGCAGGTTGACGCCGAGCCCGATGGCGAATGTGTAGAACGTGATGAGCGAGAGCCCCACGGCGATCAGCAGGTTCCGGACGTGGCTGCGGCTGCCGAGCGCGAACGCCGTGCCCCAGAAGAGCAACGAGCCACTGATCACCCAGCCGAGCGGCTCGATCAACACTGCGTTGGTCAGGAACGCCGCGAGGAGAAGCAGGACGGTGCGCCAGTCGACAGGAGTGGCCAGGTCGACGTCCTCGCCGGCCTCGGGCTCGCCGACGCCGCCACGAGCCACATCGACGGCGTAGACCACCGCGACGGCCATGAGCAGCGTGCCGAGCAGGATCGGCACCGGTCGTGGGCCGAGCGGGTCGGTGCTGCTCACCGCCTGACCGATCTGGGTCGCGTCGACGACGACCATGATCCCGACCAGCGCCAGGAAGACGCAGACGACGTACTGTGCGCGGTCCGGCTTCGACGCATCCGCTGCGGAACGCGGCGCGTCGTCCGCTCGTGCCGCGTCCGACGGCTCAGGCGCGCGCTGGATCGGGATGTCAGACAACGCCGGGAACCGGGACGGCGAACCGCCGTCCCGATCCGATCGGCTCGGCCGGCCGGTCATGCCAGGCCGAGTTGCTTGAGCAGGTCAGCCACCGACCTGTCCTGCTGGGTGAGGAAGGCGGCGAACTGATCGCCCGTGACGAACGCGTCGGTCCAGCCCCGCTTGGTGAGTTCGGTCTTCCACTCGGCGGAGTCGTGCATCCTGGTCAACGCATCGATCCACAGCTTCTTGTCGGCGTCGCTGATGCCGGGCGGTGCGACGATGCCCCGCCAGTTGGTGAAGACGAGGTCGATACCTGCGGACTTCAGCGTCGGTACGTCCCGTAGCGCGTCGACCGGCGCTTCGCTGGTCACCGCGAGAACCCGGAGCTGCCCGGCCTCGACCTGATCGAGGAACTCCCCGAACCCACTTGCGCCGAAGGCCACCTTGCCTCCGAGCAGGGCTGGCAGCAGCTCGCCCCCGCCGTCGTACGAGATGTAGTTGACCTGTCGCGGGTCGATGCCGATGGTCTTGGCCAGTTGCATCGGCAGCAGGTGGTCGGGGCCTCCGGGGGACGAGCCGCCGCCGACAGCGAGGCCCTTCGGGTTGGCCTTCCAGGCCGTGACCAAGTCGTTGATCGTCCGGTACGGCGAGTTCTTCGGCACGACGACCGCGCCTGCTTCCTCGATCATTTTGGCCAGCGGGGTGGTATCAGTCAAAGTGGCCGACGACTTCGAGGTGTATGAGGCTCCGACCACTCCCAGCCCCATCTGCATCGCGAGCTTGCCGTTGCCCTTCTCGTTCACGATGCGCTGCAGTCCGACCGTGCCGCCTGCTCCGGGCAGGTTGAACACCTGCACGCCAGCGGCGATCTTGGCATCCTCCATCACCTTCGCCGCCGTGCGGGCCGTGGTGTCGTATCCGCCACCGGGGCTGTTCGGCACCATGATGCGTAGACCGGTAATCGGCTTGCCGTCGCCGCCGGCGCCCGCCTCGCCCTCTTCTGCCGTGGCGCCGCAGCCCACCAGGGCGACCGCCATGGTTGCGGAGACGCCCACGAGTAGCGCAATTCTTCTGGTTGCCATCATGTTTCTCTTCCGTTTCGATTCAGACCGGCGGCAAGATGATGACCCCGGCGCAGGCTCCCCGTCTGCCTTGTGTCACCAGCGGAAGTTGAGGTCTTTGTGGTCGCGGTCATGCCTCGGCGTCGTACGCTCGCCGGGCAGTTGCTCGCTCTCCAACTCGCGATCATCGTCGTGGTGCTCGCAGCGGTGGCGGCCGTGTCGCTGGCGCAGTCGGCGGCCACCTTCAACCGGGTCGAAGGCCGCCGTGTCGCTGCCCTCGGCGAACAACTCGCCGGGAACCCGCTGCTACGGGACCGCCTCGACCGGCCGGCGCCCGGGGAGACGATCGCGTCCCTGGTGCAGAACCTGCCGGTTCAGGCGAACGTGACCACCGTCAGCGTCGCCGATGACAGCGGACGGATAGTCACCTCCACCAACCCGACGCTGGTGGGCAGCCTCATGGTGCTCGGTGATCCGAGGGTCGCCGGCGGTCGGAGCTGGTTCGGTGAGCTGGCGGTGGGCGGGGCACGCGAGCTGGTGGCGCAGGTGCCGGTCCTGGGCGACCGCAAGAAGGAGAACCTCGGGCGGCATCTGGGCGTGGTGATGGTCGGCGAGGCACTTCCGTCCTGGTGGCAACGGCTGGTCGGCGCTTCGTCCTACCTCTTCACCTACCTCGGCATAGCCAGCGCCCTCGGAGTGCTCGGATCATGGCTGCTGGCCCGGCGCATCAAGCGGCAGACCCTCGGCCTCGAACCGCGGGAGATCGCCGGTCTGGCAGAGCACCGGGAAGCGCTGCTGCACGGCCTAGCCGAAGGGGTCATCGCGCTCGATCCGCAACACCGGGTCACGCTGGTCAACTCTGTCGGCCGCCGATTGCTCGACCTGCCCGAACATTGCCTCGGCCGCAGCCTGTCGGAGCTACGGATCGAGGGCCGGCTACGCGACGTACTCACGGGGGCGGGCAGCGCGCGGGAGACGCGGGACCAGGTCGTGGTGCGGGGCGGCCGGGTGCTCGTGATGAGCCGGATGAGGGTGAACAAGGACGGCCGGCGGCTCGGCTCGGTCACCACACTGCGGGACCGGACCGAGCTGGCCCGCCTGGAGCAGGAGATCGGTTCCTTTCGCAGTACCACTGAGTCGCTGCGCGCACAGACACACGAGTTCGCGAATCAGCTGCACACCATCTCCGGGCTGATCCAGATCGGTGAGCACGAGGAGGTGGTCCGGTATGTCGAGGCGCTCAGCCGGCATCGCGCCTCCCTGGACCTCGCGGTGACGAGCCGGATCCACGACACTGCGGTGGCAGCTCTGCTCACGGCCAAATCGGCGGTCGCCGCCGAGCGCCGCGTGGAACTGCGGATCTCTGAGCGGACCAGGTTGGGCCGGCTGGACATGGCGGTATCAGCCGATGTGGGTACGGTGTTGGGCAACCTCGTGGACAACGCCGTCGAAGCCGTCGCAGGAGGCCGGAATGTCTCCCCCGCGGACTCGGGCGCCTGCCCGGACATCAACGGCAGGCCGGGCGCCGGAAACCAGTGGGTAGAAGTCGAGTTGCGTCAGGATTCCGCATCGATCGAAATCGTCGTCCGCGACTCGGGGCCGGGGATCGCTCCCCGACTGGCGCAGGAAGTGTTCGCCCACGGTTTCACGACGAAAGCGGCAGAGGGCGGTGAACGGGGTATCGGCCTCGCGCTCACCCGCATGGTCTGTCACCGCCGCGGTGGTGAGGTCGCAGTGACGAACACCGAGGAGGGCGCGATGTTCACCGCGCGAATGTCGGTAGCCCCGCTGGAGGCAGGGCCGTGATCGACGTGCTGATCGTTGATGATGACTTCAGGGTGGCCCGGATCCATCGCGGTTTCGTCGAACGGCTCGAAGACTTCCGGGTCGTGGCAACCGCGAGCACCGGGGAAGAGGCAATCGCCGCGGTGGAGCAGTTGCGCCCAGACCTGGTGCTGCTCGACTTGTACCTTCCGGACATGTTCGGCCTCGACGTGGTCGCCAGGCTGCACACCGCCGGGCATGACTGCGATGTCCTCGTTATCAGCGCTGCCCGGGAGAGCGACAATGTACGCCGGGCGGTGCGGTACGGCGCGGTCAACTACCTTCTCAAACCATTCAGCTTCGAGGAACTGCGGGGCAGGCTCGAGCAGTATGCCGCGCGGCGCAGCACTCTCTCGAAGAGCATGGTCTGCGACCAGGGGGATATCGACCGGGCGCTCACGTCGAGCAGCCCGATCACCGGCTCGTCGGCTCTCCCCCGCGGCCTCAGCCCAGAGACTGCCGGACTGGTGGAGGGGATCCTCCGGAAGCAAGCGGGAACCCTCTCCGCCGCCGAGTGTGCGCATCAGATCGGCATCTCCCGAGTCAGTGCCCGCCGTTACCTCGAACACTTCGCCGTAGTCGGCCGGGCCGCAGTAACACTCAGGTACGGAAACACCGGACGGCCGGAACGCCGTTACCGCTGGACGGTCCGTTCTGGATCTTGAAAGGTCAACTCGTTCATTGCAACTCGGCCTGTCAGCGTGGTCGTCACCGTTAATCACCCCAGGCCCGGGTGATGGGGCGTTTCGATGAGGTGGGTTGTCCGCGCGGTGGGCGAGTGTGAGGCGGTACGGCGGCAGGCGGTTGGCGTGCTTCGCCGCCGGGGGGTCGGTTCCGGAGATCACGGCCGTGCTGCGACCCGCCTGTGGTGCAGCAGGGCGACCTCGGTCAGCTGGGCTCCGACGTCGGTGACCAGCAGGCTGCCGGCTGCTCCCGAGCCGATCGCGGCGGCGCGCACGGTGTCGATGGACACCAGGCGGGAGGGTGCGAGGACCGTCTCGACGACGCGGCGCATCACGGTCTGGTCGTGTTCGCCGGCTAGGACCGGGCGGCAGGCCGCGACGACACCGCCGGAGGCACCGGTTCGCTGAAGAGGCGGATCAAGTGGGACAGCAGGATCACGCAGCCGTCGGCGTCGACGATACAGCCGCGCCGGATCAGAGAACCGGCGGAGGTAGACGCGTCCCCGCACGGCGCGCTGATGGTGCCGCGGTGCGCCGCCCAGACGCCGATCGAGCTGCTGCCGAGGCCAATCGCGACCGCGGTCTGCGGGGCAGAGCGACACATACCGGCAGCGCGCTGGTCGGACGAGAGGACGTTCGCGGGCACGGTTACACCGATCACTTCCATTGATACAAGCGTTTACCGAATCCCATCGTCGCCGCTGAACAGCTCAGTGAAAGCGGTCGGATCCGGCGCAACTTCGTCGCGCTCGTTGCCGATGCCCGGCAACCGGCCCGCGGTCACTGGCTGCGGTGCGGGCCGGATGACCGAGACCTCGGTCGACCGCTTGAGTGCTGTCGTGGCCCTTCCTGTTCTGGACGGCTATGGTGGCCGACATGGATGACGGGCGCGGCTTCGGGGGCGTCGACCGGCGAGTTGCGGTGCCGACGTTGCTCGTCTGGGCTGTGCTGGTGTTGGTCGTGTCCACCGCCCGGGACATCGGGTTGTGCATCGTCTTCCGGCTGACCCGCCGTGCGGTCCCGGGCTGTGTACCGGCGTGGTCGGCGGACCGGGCCCCGCCGACGTGGACGCTCACCGCCTGAAGCCGCCCGTTGCGCGGCGTCGGACACGACGCTGCCCCTTGGCTGGGAGCACCATGCCACCCTTCATTCATGACTTTCGCTTCTGCATGCCCATTGACCTGCCGGCGACGTCGCTTCCCTTCGTTAGCCCTCGACACCTGGTCCCCGACGTACCCGGGTGGACGACATGCTGACCGCCGGCGCCTACGCTCGTCCGGGCGTACAGTCGTGCCTTGCCCTTGACCTCGGAACGTCCACCGTCCGGCTGTGGACGCCGCAGGCTGGAACGGTGATCACTGAACCGACGGTGCTCTGCCGCCCCAGCACCGACCGGCACGTGGCCGGACGAGCCGCGCTGACCGCTCAGACCCGCGGTGTGACCGCCACGTGGCCGGTGCGCAACGGCGTGGTAAGCGACTTCTTCGCCTGCGTGCACCTGCTCCGGTTGCTGACCGCCGATCTCCGCCTACCTTCCGACACCGCCTATCCCGTACTGGTCGGTGTGCCGGCGACCGCGACCCTGCGCCAGCGCAACGTGCTTGTCGCCGCGGTCCGCCGTGCCGTCGGTGGACGGGTCAATGCAGTGGAGGAGCCACTCGCGGCTGCTCTGGCCTGCCGTCCTGACCCGGGCGGTGACGTGGTCGTGGTGGACATCGGATCCGGACGTACCGAAGTGGCACGCATCTGTGACCGCAGCATCGTCGCGGCGGAGCGTGTCGATGACGCCGGATCCGTCGACCGGATCCCGGCGATCGCCGACTGTGTGCGCCGTCTCGACCGTCTGCGGGGTGGTCAGCGGCGGCTGCTGCTCACCGGTGGTGGTGCGACCGCCGCCGGAGCCGCCGCGAGGTTGGCCGCGCTGACCGGCCGCTCCATCACGATGCCCGCCGAACCGCCGCTGGCCACGCTCACCGGCCTGCGCCGGCTACTCACGAGCTGACGTGGGCCGGTCCCGCATCCGTATCCACTTCCCGGCCGCGGTTGCGGTCGTCTTCTTCCGGAGTTTGTCATGGACGTCGAATTCACACCGCTGCCGGGCATCGGAGAGTGCCACGCATTCACCACCGTCACCGGTCATCGGGTCGGCGTTGTCACCCACTACGCCGGCGGTCGACGCGAGCTGATCCACGGCGTCAGCGACGATCCCGATGCCACCTGCAGCCTGACCCTCTCGCGTAGCGAGGCGATCGCGTTGGCGGGACTGCTGGGCATCCTGGACGTCATCGACGTGGATGTCACAACCACTCGGCAGCCCCGCCATCCGGCTGCCGGGTGACGGGGCTGAGTGCTGCCATGATCAGCGGCCGCGCCGGCGACGAGGCCGGCGCGGCCGTTGCCGCGGCATTCCGTCAGCCCTTGTGTTTCTGCTGGAAGGGGACGCAGAACCGGGTATGCGGTAGCACTTCGAGCCGTTCGGCGGGGATGAGGCCGCCGCATTTTTCGCAGCGGCCGTAGCTGCCCTCGGCGATGCGTCGCAGCGCACCGGTGATCTGTTCGAGGTTGTGCCGGGTGGCCGTCACCAGTGCCGCCCGGTTGTGTGCTTCGCCGGGGTCGCCGGTGTCGGCCGAGATCTCCGTCAGTTCCTTGAGCCGGTCGTCTGGGCGGCGAAGTCCTCGCTCAGCGACGCACGGAGGCCGGCGAGCCAGCCCTGATCGGATACTTCGATGTCGACGCTCATGTACCGCTTTTTGGTCGGGAGGCCGAAAGTGCTTCGGGAAGCAAGAGGGCGGAAGCTCGAACGGCTTCGCCCTGGCGATCGGTGGGTGTCGTGAACTACCTCGCTCGCCGTGGGTCTCGACCCGACGGCTGCGGGCTGCGTTGCCCAGTCGCCGTCCTGCTCGAGGAGCAACCGTCGGAAACTGCGGCGATCGGCCGCGGGGCCGTGAGATGGACAGCTTTGAACGCCGCCAACGCAGTGACGGTGTGCGAGCGAGAGCTCGCCACCAGCATCGGACCACCTTGAATTGATCGTTCCGGACGTTCGGCAGGGGCTTCGGCAGCGCTGACGCACCCGCTAGCGCAGCGGGTCGAACGGCGCCAGCTCCGCGGGCACCTCACCCTTGAGCACCGCTTGGGCCACCAACTGTCCGGTGATCGGCCCCAGGACGATGCCCCACATGCCATGGCCACCGGCGACGAACACCCGCGGCGCGGCGGTCGCGCCGATCAACGGCAGGCCGTCAGGAGTGCACGGCCGGGAACCGACCCACTCGTCGCGACGGTCATCAAGGTTCACCCCGTTGAGCAACGGCCGCACCGCGTCGACGAC
Organism: Micromonospora sp. CPCC 205554; assembly: GCF_036902745.1. NCBI lineage: Bacteria > Bacillati > Actinomycetota > Actinomycetes > Micromonosporales > Micromonosporaceae > Micromonospora > Micromonospora sp. CPCC 205554. The sequence continues at coordinate 20,662 of NZ_JBAKHP010000034.1, forward strand.
GGCGGTGATGCGTCGCGGGTCCAACTCGTCGGCGGGCCGGCGGAACTCCATCATCCCGGCTACCCGCAACCGGCTGCCCAACGGAGTACAGGCGACCCGCTGCGCCGGGAAGTACAGCGGGCCGGCGGGCATCCGTTCGACAGGCACGCTGAAGCTGTAGCCGCGCCCGGCCTGCACCGGGCGACGTACGCCGAAGCGTGCCGCCAGCTCACCGAAGGCCGCTCCGGTGGCGATGACCACAGCGTCATGGCGGCGCTGCTGCCCGAATGGGCCGGTGACGCGGACGTCCGTGGTTGCCGGCTGCAGACCGGTCACCTCGCTGTTGTCGAGGATGCGGCCGCCGCGGGCCCGGACCGCATCCGCCAGCGACGGGATGAACTCGGAAGGGTTCAGGTACCGCTGCCCGAAAATCTGGACGGCGGCACCGACCCGGTCGCTCAGAACGGGCTCCATCGATCGGACCACCTGTCCGGTCACCGGGCGGAAGGTGACGCCCTGACCGGCGTCGCCCATCTGTTCCAGCTCGTCCAGCAGCCCACGGCTGTCACGCTCGCGGGCGAAGCAGGCCAGGAAGGGTTCCGCCGGCGTCGTCACGGCGCTCACACCGCCGGCAGCGAGGGCATCGAAGGCATCCAGGCAGCGCTCGTTGAGGGGGACGTAGGCGGCCATGCCCCGTCGCCACCGCCGGGCGGTGCTGTAGAACACGAACGACAGCAGGAAACGCCACAGGTCACGGTCGGCCCGCAGCGGCAGGTACACCGGGGATCGGGCGCTGAGCACCGCGCGTAGACCGTAACGCAGCACCGCAGGTTCCGGCAGTGGGGCGGTCAGCCCCGGGGTCAGCCAGCCGGCGTTGCCCCACGACGAGCCGGCGCCAGCGTGATGACGCTCGTAGACCGTCACCCGTGCGCCGGCTTCCTGCAGGAACCAGGCCGTGGACAAGCCGACCATGCCCGCTCCGATCACCGCGACGTCACACGGTGAGCCGCGCACGAACGCGGGAGTGCCTGTCACGCCGAGCTCGTCAGACATACCACTCCTCTGCTGCGCTGTGCCGTCTCGACAGCCGTTGGGTAGCTGGGCGCGCCATCCGGGCCTGCTTTCCGGCCATGATCGCCTGGTCACCGCATACCGGGCCAGGGCTGTGGCCGGTCAGCTGATGCGTCACACCTTGCCGACGCTCGGAAACCATCAGGCGACGGCAGCGCGACGGCAATCTCGCCCAGCCCGGGCCCGTTGTCGCTGACCTGGCAGGTCAGCACGTCGTGGTGCTGCCACAGACGCACCTCGCCGCCGCCCCCGCCCAGACCACGCACTCCATCAACATTGGTCGATAGCTGCGGGCCTGGTCGAACAAGCGGCCGTCACCGGCGAATCATCGGGGTTAGGAGTTCTAAAAGCTGGCCGGCCGACCGGTCATGGCAGACGGCGCCTACCGCGGCAATCCTGAGGTAATCATCCCGTACCGCAAGCCCGCTGACGGCAGTGATCTGCCCGAGTGGAAGGCGGACCTGAACAAGCAGGATCGCTCGGTCCGAGCGCAGGTCGAACACGCCCTGGCCCGCATGAAATGCTTCAAGATCCTGCGCGACTACCGCCGCGCCGCCCACACATTGGCCGACACCGCATCCGGCATCGCCCACCTCCACAACATCATCCTGGCCGGCTGATCCAGGAACCGTTGCGCGGCAACGCCATCACCGAGTTACGAGACATCCTTAGACGCACTCACATGTCGCAACGGGGCACCCTGCGATTAGCAGGTCGACTCGGGCAGCGGGCTTCGAGCGCCGGGTCACATCACGACGCGGACACCAGGCCAGCGTTCGGTGGGGCGGTGGCGGGCGAGTCGCCGCCGGGAGATCTCCGCGCTGGCCCTGGCCGGGTTGCGCCGCCACACCCCATCGAGCAGATCGTCGGGGCCGTGGGGCGCGCATACCGTGATCTGGTCATGCGCGTCGAGGCGTACGGCCACGGCGGTGGCGTACTCGGGCCAGGTGGCAATGGCATCGGCGACGGTCCGCAACGGCGCCACCGGACCTCCGCCGAACTTGGCCGGGTACCAGGTGTGCACCGCGGCCTGGTTTTTGCCTCCCACGGCGGATTCGGCTAGCGCGGATGATCACGGGCGACCTCCTCGCCACCCGAGCCCCGGGCGGCGGCGCCGCGTGCCGCGGCCGCCGGGGGACTTCGGCCGGTCGCGATGTACGCCCGGCGATCGGCCGTCTCGTGACACGCTGCCGTGGGGACGACCCGGACGGGAGCGGAAGTAATGACCATTGGTATCGCGGTGAACGGCAGCTGATGGGCCGAGCGGTGATCATGCTGGCCGCGGTGGCGGCGGCCGTGCTGGTGGACGTGCTCAGCGGCGTACTCGTCAACCGGATCGCCCATGGTCGCTACAAATGGCTGCTGGCGCCGCTGCGCCAGGCCTGCCGCCGCCCGACGACCGCCGTTCTGCTACTCGCTGGCCTCTACGCCGCGCTGCCGGGAGGGCCGGGCCGGTGGCTGCGCGAGGGCCGGCACGCCATCCTGTTGCTGCTGATCGGCAGCGTCGCCTTGCTGGTGGTCAGGGCGCTGCACGTCGCCGAGATCGTGGCGTTCAGCCGGCTGCCGGCCGGGGTGATGGCCGACCGTCGGATCCGCCGCACCCGCACCCAGATCCGGCCGGTGCGACGGTTGACCTCGACGGCGGTCACGATCGTCGCGATCGGTCTGATCATGACCACCTTCGAGCCGATACGCCTGTTCGGCATCTCGGTGCTCACCTCGGCCGGTGTGATCGGCGCCGTGATCGGCCTGTCCGCCCGGACCGCGCTGGGCAACGCCTTCGCCGGCATCCAGGTCGCCTTCGCGGACGGCCTCTACATCGGTGACGTGCTCGTCATCGACGGCGAGTGGGGTCGCGTCGAGGAGGTGAAACTGACTAACGTGGTGATCCGGCTCTGGGACGACCGCCGGCTCATCCTGCCCACGACCTACTTCACCGAGCGCCCGTTCCAGAACTGGACGCGACACGAGACCCGGGTGGTCGGCAAGGTCCAGATCCACGTCGACCACACCGCCAACCTGGACGACCTGCGCGTCGAGGCGCAGCGCCTGATCGAGGCGTCGCCGCTGTGGGACCGGCATCAGTGGGTGCTTCAGATGGTCGATGCCAACCCGCAGACCGTCGTCATCCAGATCCAGGCGTCCGCCGCCGACGGGCCGAGCGCCTGGGACCTCCGCTGCGACCTGCGCGAGGCGATGGTTCGCTACCTGCGGGAGAAGCACCCGCAGTGGCTGCCCCGCACCCGCAGCGAGTACAAGCCCTGATTCCGCGCCCGGGATGCGGCATTCGCGTTGCCGACCAGCAGCCGGGCCGTTAGACCACCATAGGGCTGACACGCAACGAAGGTGGGGAACCCGATGCTGGTTGACCTGCTCGCCCAGGACGCCGCCCCGGGAGACCTCATGGCGGCGCGGGTGCAGATGGCCCTGTCCCTGGGCTGGCACATCGTGATCGCCTCGTTCGGCGTCGGCATGCCGGCGGTCACCGTCTTCGCCGAGTGGCGCGGTCTGCGCACCGGGGACCCGACCTTCACCCGGCTGGCGCACCGCTGGGCCAAGGCGATGGGCGTGCTGTTCGCGGTCGGCGCGGTGTCGGGGACCATCCTGTCGTTCGAGATGGGGCTGCTCTGGCCCGGCCTGATGGGCCGCTTCGGCGACGTGATCGGCCTGCCGTTCGCGATGGAGGGCATCGCGTTCTTCGTCGAGGCCATCTTCGTCGGGATCTACCTGTACGCCTGGGACCGGGTGCCACCCCGGGTGCACCTGCTCTCCGGACTGCCGGTCTGTGTCGCGGGCGTGGCGTCCGCGTTCTTCGTGGTGTCGGCAAACGCCTGGATGAACCAGCCCCGCGGCTTCGACCTGGTCTCCGGCGAGGTCACCGACGTCAGGCCGTGGCAGGCGATGTTCAACCCGGCGACGCCGCCGCAGACCCTGCACATGATCGTCGCGGCGTTCATGGTGACCGGCTTCGGCATCGCCAGCGTCTACGCGGTGGCCCTGCTGCGCGGCCGCCGGGACCGCTACCACCGGCTCGGCTTCGCCATCCCGTTCACCGTCGCTGCGGTGCTCTCCCCGGTGCAGGTCGTGGTCGGCGACTGGGCGGCGCACTTCGTCGCGGAGTACCAGCCCACCAAGCTCGCCGCGATGGAGGGGCTGGCCCGCACCGAGGCCGGCGCGCCGCTCTCGCTCGGCGGCGTCTACGTCGACGGGGAACTGCGGTACGCAGTCGAGGTGCCCAACGCCCTGTCGCTGCTGGCCAGGTGGGATCCGGACGCCGTGGTCATGGGCCTGGACCAGGTGCCCGACGATCAGGAGCCACCGGTGACGGTGGTCAAGTGGGCGTTCCAGCTGATGGTGGCCATCGGCTTCGGGCTGGTAGCGCTTTCCGCCTGGTGGGCGCTTGCGTGGTGGCGGCGTCGGGGTCCGCCGCGCTCGCCGTGGTTCCTGCGGGCCGCCGCCCTGTCCGGGGTCGCCGCCGCCGTCGCGGTCGAGGCCGGCTGGGTCGTCACCGAGGTCGGGCGGCAACCCTGGATCGTGTACGGCGTGCTGCGCACCGCCGAGGCGGTAAATCCGGCGCCGGGCCTGGCCACCGGCCTGGCCCTGGTCGCCGCCGTCTACGCGGTGCTCACCGTCGCCACCGTCGCGGTTCTGTGGCGGATGGCCTGCCACCGCGACGAGCCGGTCGCTCCGCAGGAGGGCGTACCCGAACCGGTGGACAGCGGCCGATGACCGTCGTCGACGTCCTGCTCGGGGTGCTGCTGGCCGGTCTGACGCTCTACACCCTGCTCGCCGGCGCGGACTTCGGCGCCGGGATCTGGGACCTCCTCGCCGGCGGGGCGCGCCGCGGCGCAGCCCGCCGGGAACTGATCGCGCACTCGATCGGCCCGGTGTGGGAGGCCAACCACGTCTGGCTGATCCTGGTGATCACCCTGTTCTGGACCACCTTTCCGCCCGCGTTCGCCGCGTTCGCCTCCACCCTTTACATCCCGCTGACCCTGGCCGCGCTGGGCATCATCGGTCGTGGCGCGGCCTTCGCCTTCCGCAAGGCCAGTCACACCCTCACCGAGCAACGCCTCTACGGCGCCACCTTCGCGCTCTCCTCGGTGGCCACCCCGTTCTTCCTCGGCTCGATCGTCGGCGCAGTCGCCTCCGGTCGCGTCCCACCCGGCATCGCCGAGGGTGACATCTGGCGCAGCTGGCTCAATCCCACCTCCATCTACGGCGGACTGCTCGCGATCGGCGTGTGCGCGTACCTCGCCGCGGTCTACCTCATCCACGACGCGCGCCGCGCCGGTGCCGCCGACCTGGTGGCCCAGTTCCGCCGCCGCGCCCTGGTCACCGGCATAGTGGTGGGCGTCGGCGCGGCGGCCGGGCTGGCCGTCGTCGCCGCCGACGCGCCGGACCTTTTCGCCGATCTTCGGGGCCGGGCGCTCGCCTTGGTGCTGCTCTCGTTCGCCGCGGGGCTCGGGTCGCTGGTGCTGATCGCCACCGGCCGCTACCGGGCGGTGCGGGTGACCGCGGCCCTCGCGGTCGCGGCCGTCCTCTGGGCCTGGGGCGCCGCCCAGTACCCAGACCTGCTGCCGCCCGACCTGACCGTCACCGAGGCGGCCGGTGATCCCACCGTGCTCGCCACGGTGCTCGCCGTCCTCGCGGTCGGAGCGCTGCTGCTGGCGCCCTCCCTGCTCTGGCTGTTCGGCATCTTCCAGCGCTCCAAGCCGGCCGCCGGCAACCCACCGCCCCGGTGACGCTCACCCGGGCGGGCAGCCTGTGGGCGGCGCTGGCGGCGGCGGTGGCGCTGGGAGCCCTGCACCTTCTCGCGCCGGCCATCCGCCGGAGACTGCCGGTGCCCACCCACGCGGCGACGTCCCTCGGTGGCGGCATCGCCGCCGCGTACGTGTTCCTCTACCTGCTGCCGCGCCTCGCGGAGGGCAACCAGGCGGTGGCCCACGTCCTGGAGGAGGAGATCAGGCCCACCCCGGCCCGCGGATTCGTGCTGTTCCTCGTCGCGCTGGTCGGCTTCTTCACGTTCTACGCCCTGGAACGTGTCACCCACCGCTCGCAGCAGCGCCGGCAAGAGCCCACCCGGCTGGTCTTCGGGTTCCAGCTCGGCTTCTTCGCCCTGTACAGCGGCCTGATCACGTACACCCTGGCGACTAAGCTGGACGCGGGGCTCGGGCCGGCGGTGCTGTTCGCCGTCGCCATGGGGCTGCACGTGCTGGCCACCGACGGCGTCCTGGCCGAGCACTTCCCGGTCAGCCTCACCACCGGGTGGCGCCTCGTCCTGGTCGCCGGCGCCGCCGGCGGCTGGGTGACCGCGGTCGCCGTCCAGCCCACCGGCGTGCTGATGAACGTGCTCACCGCCTTCCTGGGTGGCGGGATCCTGCTCAACATTTTCGTCGACGAACTGGCCCCCGAAAGGCACTCCAGCTTCACCTGGTTCACCATCGGCCTGGCCGCCTACTCCGGCCTGCTCGCCTTCGCGACCTTCACCACCGACGTCGGCGCTGCCTGAGGACGATCACCGGCCGCCTCCAGACGGCCAGCCGGTGATGGCGGCCGGTTGTCAGCGACTGACCGTCACGTCGACCGGTCCGGCGCTCACGGTGCCGTCATTCAGTGGGGTGCAGCGGATGCCGCCCGTGCGGCGCAGCGCCTTCTACGCATTGGGGGCCGATGGCGACGTCCTTCAGGCACAGGGGGTTGGCCGGGCGGTTGTCCCGCAGGCTGACCGGCCTGCGCCGGCGTCGTCGTCAAGCCCTCCCAGCACGGCCGCGGTTTGGATGATCTGCTGCAACAACTCGCCGGGGTGGAGCCCCCGGGACACACCGCGACGGCTCGCCGAGCTGCTCGTCGGGTGTCACGTGCCAGCCGGTACGGCGGCGGGCCGGACCGAGAGGTCGAGCTCGCCGCCGACGACATTGACATCGATGGTGTCGCCCGGATTCGCCCCGTCCTCGAGCAGCAGGGTCGACAGCCGGTCTTCCAACTCGCGCTGGATGCTGCGCCGCAGTGGCCGCGCCCCGTACTCGGGCTGGTAGCCCCGGTTGGCCAGCCACTGCGTGGCGTCCGGGCTGATCTCGAGGTTGATGTTCTGTGCGTGCAACCGACGGCGGGTGCGGTCCAGCAGCAGGCCGGTGATCTCAAGGAGCTGGTCCCGGTCCAGGCCGGTGAAGACGATGATCTCGTCGATCCGGTTGAGGAATTCCGGCCGGAACCGCTGCCCCAGCAGCCCCATCAGTTCCTCGCGCTGGTCGTTGACCGGACGCCCTGCCGCCTGCGCGGCCAGAATGCGGTCCGCGCCGATGTTGCTCGTCATGATCAGGATGGTGTTGCTGAAATCGACCGTGCGACCCTGCGCGTCGGTGAGGCGACCGTCGTCGAGCACCTGCAGCAGCGCGTTGAACACATCCGCATGCGCCTTCTCCACCTCGTCGAAGAGCAGCACCGAATACGGCCGACGCCGGACCGCCTCGGTGAGCTGACCGGCCTCCTCGTACCCGACGTAGCCCGGGGGCGCTCCGACCAGCCGGCTGACCGTGTGCTGCTCCTGGAACTCGCTCATGTCGAAGCGGATCATGCTGGACTCGTCGCCGAAGAGCGCCGCGGCGAGGGCTCTGGCCAGTTCAGTCTTGCCGACGCCGGTGGGTCCGAGGAAGAGGAACGACCCGTCGGGTCGCTGGGGGTCACTCAGCCCGGAACGCGATCGGCGTACGGCGGCCGCCACAGCCCGTACGGCCTCGTGCTGGCCGACCACGCGCTCGTGCAGTTGCTCCTCGATGCGCCTCAGCCTCTGCTTCTCCACCTCCGTGAGCTGGGTGACGGGAACACCGGTACGGCGGCTGACCACCTCGGCGATGTCGCTCATATGCACCTCGGGCACCGGAGGCATGCCCTCCTGCGCCGCCGCCAGATCCCGCTCTGCCGCACCGATCTCGGCTTTCAGCGCACCCGCGCGTTGATAATCCTCGTTCGCCACCGCGCTGTCCTTCTCCCGGCGCAGCTGGGACAGCCGCCTTTCGATCTCCTTCTTGTCCGGAGCCGGGGTGCGGGAACGAAGCCGGACCCGGGCCCCCGCCTGGTCGAGCAGGTCGATGGCCTTGTCCGGCAGAAACCGGTCGGTGATGTAACGGTGGGACAGTTCAGCCGCGGCGTCCAGCGCTTCGTCCGTGTAGCGCACCTGATGGTGCGCCTCGTACCGGTCACGTATGCCCTTGAGGATCGCGACGGTGTCCTCCACGCTCGGCTCCGACACCAGGATCGGCTGGAACCGGCGCTCCAGCGCAGGATCCTTCTCGATGTAGCGACGGTACTCGTTCAGTGTCGTCGCACCGACCACGTGCAGTTCGCCGCGGGCCAGGGCGGGCTTGAGCATGTTGCCGGCATCCATCGCCCCCTCGCCACCGCCGCCCGCGCCGACAACGGTGTGCAGTTCGTCGATGAAGAGGATCAGCCCGTCCTCGCCCGATGTCACCTCCTGGATCACGTTCTTCAGGCGCTCTTCGAACTCACCGCGGTACTTGGTGCCCGCCACCATCCCGGACAGGTCGAGTGCGACCACACGCCGGTTGGCCAGGGTTTCGGGCACCTCGTCGTTGACGATGCGCTGCGCGATGCCCTCGACGATCGCCGTCTTGCCGACGCCCGGCTCGCCGGTGAGCACCGGATTGTTCTTCGTACGCCGGGAGAGCACTTCGATCGTGTCGTCGATCTCGTCATCACGGCCGACGACCGGATCGAGCCGACCGGCCCGGGCGTCCTCGGTGAGGTCCCGCCCGTACTGGTCAAGGGTGGGGGTGCTGCTGGCCCCGCGCCCGTCGGCACCGCCCGCCGGCGGCGTGGGCCCGGTGACGGCCCCACCGAGCGCCCGCAACGCCCGGCCCGCGGTCGTCTCCGGGTTCGCGGCGATGCCGAGCAGGAGGTGTTCGGGGCCGATGTACGTCGCGCCGGACCGTCGCGACTCGCGGTGCGCGTCGAGCAGGGCGCGCTTCGCCGCCGGCGCGAGCGGAGGCGTGTCCTCGCGTGGCCTGCCCTTGGGGACGGCCGACTCTATCTGGCGGGCCAGGTCGTCGGGGTCGGCGCCGCTCGCGCCGAGCATCCGGCGGGTGGGGTCGGCCTGGGCTGCGGCCCACAGCAGGTGCTCGACATTGAGGTACGGGCTGCCCCACTCCGTAGCCTGCTCGGCTGCCCGTTGCAGCAGTTGCCGCGACTCGGTGGAGAGCAGCCGGGACAGGTCGACCCGCTCCACCGGACGTCCCGCGAACGGGTCTCCGCCGAAGAACCGACTGATCAAGTCGTCCAAGGAGCCGCCAGGGATGCGGAACGCGTCGAGCGACATCTCATACCCTTTCTGCCGGTGAGGTGGGTCCTCGGCACAGGCCCACCTGAACGCTACGCACCTTTCGCCCACAGAGTTGGCCTTTATGGGTTTCTGGGGAGGCCAGGGTTTGTACTCGCTGCGGGTGCAGGGCAGCCACTGAGGGTGGTTGTCGCGGAGGTCGCACCGGAGCGTCCCAGGCGCTGGGCCCCGTCGGCGCCTGCGGCCTGCCCACCATCGGATCGGCGCCTTGACCGGCAGGCCGGGAGGCGCGGGACCCCGGTACCCGCGGACCCTGCGGTCTGCCCTCACGAGCGCTGCGTTGTTACCGGTGGACTTGACCCAGGCGTCCGGCAGGCGTCCGAGTTTGGCCATCGGCGGGGGACCGAATTGCGCTCAGTGTTCCGACAGCACCACGCTCTCCGCCGTCTTGCGCCCCAGACATCTCCGCCGAGTTCGGGCGGCGAAGGCGTGATCGAAAGGCGGCGGTGTACTTGCGGTCGCGGATGAGGAACCCTCCCCGCAGCACACCGGCCACCCCGCCCCACCCTCGATGCGGCCCGATCCGGTGATGGCTCCGGGTTTCCGCTGGCCGGCCCGGTTGATCCGGAACGCTGAACGGGTGGAGCAGCGATCGGGACGTGCGCCGGGACGCCTGCTGTCCGTCAGGCGTGCGCTGTGGTCGTTGGCCGCCGGTGTCGTCGCCGGCACGGCCACCGCGCTCGTCGGGGCGCCGGAGCTGACGCCGCTGGTGGTCTGGACGATCGCGGCGGGCACGATCCTCGTTTGGGTGTGGCGGGCCTGCTGGTCGGCGAGCCCGAAGCGTACCGAGCAGCTTGCCGAGGCGGAGCAGCACTCCCGTTCCACCGACTCGGCGATCCTGATCGCGTCCGTTGCCAGTCTCGCCGCCGTGGCCGAGGCGCTCGTGCGCGCCTCGAACCAGCATGACGCAGTGGCAGTCACGCTGGTGATCCTCAGCGTCATCGCGGTGGTCCTGGCGTGGGCGCTGGTGAACACGGTCTTCGCGTTGAAGTACGCCCGGCTGTGCTACCGCGACGACGGCGGTGGCATCGACTTCAAGCGGGAAGATCCACCGGCGTACGCCGACTTCGCGTACATCGCCTTCACGGTCGGCATGTCCTATGCCCCGGGCGAGAACGAACCGACGAGTAACCACATGCGCCGGATCGCGCTCGGGCACGCACTGCTCTCGTACACCTTCGGAACCGGCATCCTGGCCGTCGCCGTCAACCTGGTCACCAACCTTGGTCAGTCAGGACCCACGAGCGTTAGAAGCAGGACTGTCTCGCTACAGATCTTGAAAGGCCAGGTTTGTCCGCTGTGGCTCGGTGTGTCGGCGTGAGCTTCGCCGATGATCGTTGTATGAACCGCCCCGGGTTTGATAGCCGCATCGGGCCTGCCCGAGCTCGGCGGTGACGCTGCGGTTGCCCGCTGGGTTCCGCCTCCGGGCGGAACCCAGCGGACCGTCATGCCGGTTGGGACTGGACGGTGTTGGCCAAGAGTAAGGACAGCTCCCGGACCAGGTCGTCCATCGACTGGCGGCTCTGCGCCTTGACCAGGCCCAGAGCGAGATCGGCCAGGAGGTAGAAGCCGAGGGTGCGGGACTGCTCGGAGCCGAACGCCGACATCAGTTCCTCCGCGCCCGCGAGGTCACCGCGATGCTTGGCCGCGATGACCCCGGCGGCGCGTTGGACGATCTCGGCCGCCTCGGGGGTGTACCCGGTCATCCCGATCAGATCTTCGGGGTGGCGGCGCGGGCGGCGTCGAAGCGGGAGATGACGTCGGTCCAGTTGACCAGGTTCCACAGCCGGTCCACGTAGTCCGGGCGGACGTTGCGGTACTGCAGGTAGTAGGCGTGCTCCCAGGCGTCGAACACCAGGATCGGGGTTGAGCCCTGCCCGACGTTGGCTGGCGCAACCAATTAGACGCGCCCGTACTGAAACGGTCGCCGACATCCGATCATCAACGGATCACTACGCGATCTACTTACTCCGCGTGGAGCACGGCCGCTACAACGGCGATTGTAGTGAAGGAAGGCTCGGCGCAAGGCGTTAGAGCGGCACGCACAGTAACGGGTTGCGGCCAACGATCGCAGGAGTGCGTTCACGGCTGGGTGATCATCGGTGGGTCAAAGGATGTGATTCTCAGGATCGCCGCTCGAGGCTGCCGGCCCGGCGCAACAAATACGTGTCCATGACCCAGCCGCGGCTCTGTTTCGCCGCCGTCCGCCGGGACCAGATTCGGTCGGCGACCTCGTCAAGGTTGCCGGCCACCAGTTGCTCGTCGGACGAGCCGAGGTTCGCGCCCCACCAGATCCGCCAGGCCGACAGTTCGGGGAGCTGGCGACAGGTCAATGCCCCGTCGAGCAGGACGACGAGGTTGTCGTGCGTCGCCGCGTCGTGGAGCAGGCGGCGGCCGGTCGTGATGGTGATCGGGCCGCCGATTGTGTTGAGGACGAGCCGGTGGTGTGCCGCCAGCAGTTGGATGCTGCTGAGGCCGGGTACGACGTCCACGGTGATGTCGACCCGTGCGCGTTCGGCGATGCGGTCGGCCACACGGATCGCCGAGTCGTACAGGGCCGGATCGCCCCAGACGAGCACTGCGGCGTCTCCCGGGTTGTCCAGCAATGCCTGCTCGAACGCCTCGGCCCGTGCCTCGTGCCAGTCGCGTACCGCGCCGGTGTAGTCGGCCGGGCCGGCACGGTCGCGTTCCGGGTCGGGTACGTGCACGAGCCGCCAGGCGCCGGTGACGTGCCGGGCGCAGATCGCCTCGCGCATCGCGATGAGGTCGGCCGTGCCCGGGTGCTGTCCGGTCTTGTCGGCGACGAGGAAGTAGTCGGCCTCGTTGAGTGCCCGGACGGCCTGGGCCGTGACCAGTTCGGGGTCGCCCGGGCCGAGGCCGACCAGGGTGAGGCGCCGTGTCACGCCTGATCCTCCAGGTCTCCCTCGACCTCGAGGTACACGCGGGCCATCTCCGCCATGACCTCGGCGTCCGGTTCGGCCCACAGTCCACGGTCGGCGGCCTCGTTCAGCCGTTCCACGATGCCGCGCAGTGCCCAGGGGTTCGCGCGGCGCATGAACTGCTGGTTCGTCTCGTCGAGGACGTATTCGCGGGCCAGTGACTCGTACATCCAGTCGTGGACGACACCGGCGGTGGCGTCGAAGCCGTAGAGGTAGTCCACGGTGGCGGCGAGCTCGAACGCTCCCTTGTAGCCGTGGCGCTGCATCGCCGCGATCCAGCGCGGGTTGACCACCCGCGAGCGGAAGACGCGGTTGGTCTCTTCCTGCAGGCTGCGGGTGCGTACGGCGTCGGGCGTGGTGGAGTCACCGACGTACGCCCTGGGTTCGGCGCCGGTCAGCGCGCGGACCGTGGCGATCATGCCGCCGTGGTATTGGAAGTAGTCGTCGGAGTCGGCGATGTCGTGCTCGCGGGAGTCGATGTTCTTCGCGGCGACGGCGATGCGCCGGTAGTTGGTTCGCATGTCGTCGGTTGCCGCGATGCCGTCGAGGCCGCGGCCGTAGGCGAAGCCGCCCCAGGCGGTGTAGACGGCGGCCAGGTCGGCGTCGTCGCGCCAGGTGCCGGACTCGACGACCTGGAGGATGCCGGCGCCGTACGATCCGGGCTTCGAACCGAAGATCCGCGTGGTGGCCCGCCGCTGGTCGCCGTGCTCGGCGAGGTCGTGGCGGGTGTGTGCCCGCACGTAGTTGCGCTCATCGGGTTCGTCGAGCCCGGCGACGAGCTGCACGGCGTCGTCGAGGAGTTCGATGACGTGCGGGAAGGCGTCGCGGAAGAATCCCGAGATGCGCACGGTCACGTCGATGCGGGGCCGGCCGAGTTCGTCGAGGCCGATGACCTCCAGGCCGTTGACCCGGCGTGAGGCCGTGTCCCAGATGGGGCGTACGCCCAGCAGCGCCAGCACCTCGGCGATGTCATCGCCGGAGGTGCGCATCGCGGAGGTGCCCCACACGGAGAGGCCGACCGATCGGGGGTGCTCGCCGGTTTCGGCGAGGTGCCGGGCGACGAGGGACTCGGCCATCGCCTGTCCCGTTTCCCAGGCCAGACGGGACGGAACGGCCCGCGGGTCGACGGTGTAGAAGTTACGGCCGGTCGGCAGGACGTTGACCAGTCCGCGCAGCGGGGAGCCGGAGGGCCCGGCCGGGACGAAACCGCCGTCGAGCGCGTGCAGGACGTTGGTCAGTTCGTCGGTGGTGGCGGCCAGCCGCGGCACGACCTGCTCGGCGGCGAAGCGCAGGACGTCGCGTACCACCGGGTCGTCGTGCAGCGCGTCGATCGCGTCAGCCTGCCAGCCGGCCTTCTCCATCGCCTCGATCAGGGCACGGGCCTGCGCCTCCACGGCGTCGACGTCGGCCGCCGGGGCGTCCTCGGCAAGACCCAGCGCGGCGCGCAGGCCGGGCAGTGCCCGGTTCTGTCCGCCCCAGACCTGTGTCGCGCGGAGCACGGCGAGCACCAGGTTGACGCGTGCCTGTCCGGTCGGTGCCTGGCCGAGCACGTGCAATCCGTCGCGGATCTGTACGTCCTTGATCTCGCACAGCCAGCCGTCGACGTGCAGCAGGAAGTCGTCGAACTCCTCGTCGCCGGGCCGTTCGTCCAGGCCGAGGTCGCGATGCATCTGTGCGGACTGCATCAGCGTCCAGATCTGCTGGCGGACCGCGGGAAGCTTCGCCGGGTCCATCGCGGCGATGTTGGCGTGCTCGTCGAGCAGTTGCTCCAGCTTGGCGATGTCGCCGTAGCTTTCAGCGCGTGCCATCGGCGGCACCAGGTGGTCGACGATGGTGGCGTGCGCGCGGCGCTTGGCTTGGGCACCCTCGCCAGGATCGTTGACCAGGAACGGATAGATCAACGGCATGCTGCCGATCGCCGCGTCCGTGGCGCAGGCGGCTGAGAGCGCGGCGTTCTTCCCCGGCAGCCACTCCATCGAGCCGTGTTTGCCGAGGTGCACCACCGCGTCGGCGCCGAAGCCGTGTTCGAGCCAGCGGTACGCGGCCAGGTAGTGGTGCGACGGAGGCATGGCCGGGTCGTGGTAGATCGCGACCGGGTTCTCGCCGAAGCCACGCGGGGGCTGGATGAGGATGACGACGTTACCGGCGCGCAGTGTGGCCAGCACGATGTCGCCGTCGTCGTCGACGAAAAGCGAGCCGGGAGCCTCGCCCCAGGTCTCGGCCATGGCGTCGCGTAGCGCGGCGGGCAATCCGGCAGTCCAGCGCCGGTAGTCGTCCCGGCTGATACGCACGTGCGACTCGCTGAGCTGAGCCTGCGTGAGCCACTCCTCGTCCTGCCCACCGGCGGCGATCAAAGCGTGGATGAGCGCGTTGCCGGCCGTCGTGTCGGCATCCTCTCCCTCGACCGGGAACAGCGGGTCGAGCCCGGGAATTGCGCCGGGTGCGCCGAGGTCGTAGCCGGCATCTCGCATCGCGCGCAGCAATCGGATCGCCGACACGGGCGTATCGAGGCCGACGGCGTTGCCGATGCGGCTGTGCTTGGTCGGGTAGGCCGACAGAACGAGGGCCACCTTGCGCTCGGCGGGCGGGACGTACCGCAGTCGGGCGTGGTTGACGGCGACGCCCGCGACGCGGGTGCATCGCTCAGGGTCGGTCACGTAGCGGGGCAGGCCGTCGGCGTCGACCTCCTTGAATGAGAACGGGACGGTGATCAGGCGACCGTCGAACTCGGGGATGGCGATCTGGGTCGCGGAGTCGAGCGGGGTGACGCCTTCGTCGGACGCCTCCCACTCGGCTCTGCTGGACGTGAGCGCCAGAGCCTGCAGCACGGGGATGTCGAGGGCGCGCAGCCGTTCGACGTCCCAGGACTCGTCGTCGCCGCCGGCGCTCGCGGCGGCGGGCCGGGCGCCGCCGGCGGCCAGGACCGTGACGACGATCGCATCCAGGGTGGCGAGTTCGGCGTACAACTCCTCGGGCGCCGCCCGCAGTGACGAGACGTAGATCGGTACGCCGGTGGCCACGCCGGTGGTGTCGATGGCATCGGCGAGTTCGTGGGCGAACGCGTTGTTGCCGCTCACCTCGTGGGCCCGGTAGTACAGGACTCCGACGCGGGGCCGGGCGTCCGGGGCCGGCTGCCGGCTGACTCCCCACTCGGGCAGCACCGCCGGCGGTTCGAAGCCTTCGCCGGTCAGCAGCACGGTGTCGGACAGGAAGGCGTGCAGTTGGCGCAGGTTCTCCGCGCCGCCCTCGGCGAGGTAGCGGTGCGCCTCGGCGCAGACACCGATCGGGACGGTCGACAGCCCCATCAACGCGGCGTTCGGCGTCCGTTCCCCACCGAGCACGACCAGGGGACGGCCGGTGCCGCGGATCAGCGCGGCGAGGTCGCGTACGTCCTCGGGCGAGCCGAGCACCCGCAGAACGACCAGGTCGGCCTCGCTGGTCAGGGTGTCGCGGCGCTCGCCGGTGAGCCGGGCAGGGTTGGCCCAGGACCAGTCCGCGTTGCTGGCCCGCGCCGAGAGCAGGTCGGTGTCCGAGGTGGACAGCAGGGCGATGCGTGTCATGTTTCTCCTTCGGTGACACGGGAGCCGAGGCGCAGGTCGCCGACCGGACGGCCGGCGCGTAGGTGCTCGCCGACGAGGCGTGCCGCGTCGCCGGGTCGCACCGGCCCGTACCAGGTGCCGTCGGGGTGCACGACGGCGACTGGTCCGTGGTTGCACGGGAACAGGCAGCCGGTCTGGGCCATGAGGACGTCGGCGTCGGTGAGCTGCTGCTCGACGAACGCGCCCACGATCGCGCGATAGGTCTCGTCCGCGCCGCGGGCACTGCAGCGTGGGCCGCGGCACAGCAGTAGATGATGGCGGTACGGCGGCGTGGTCTCCCAGGCCGGTGAGGTGAGTGGCGCCTCGTGCCCGGTGATCGCGCGCTCGCCGAACCGGATGACCGGCGGGTCGATCTGCTGACGGTGCCAGTGGCCGGCCACGCGTCCCACCCACGAACGGGCGAAAGTCAGGTCGTCGGTGCTCACCGGTTCCAGGCGAACCTCCCGAACGCCCTCGGCGTGCAGCAGGTCGAGCACATGGGTCAGCGTGGGCTCGCCGGCTTGCAGGAAGGCCAGTCGGGCGCCGGCTGCCTCGGCCTGCCCGCGTAGCACCGGCGACGCGGCGTCCGTCAGTGCGGTCGCGACGTGAACGAGGACGCTCACGGGGTCAGGAGCCGGTGATCCGGTGCGATCGGGACACGGGGTCTTCTTTCGTCCGGGGCCTGTGCGCGAGGCCTGGATGGGCACGTGTCGCAGACGGATCTGCGGCCAGCAGGTCTTCGGACTCGGGATCAACCGGACGGGGCGCCTTCCCAGACCGTGGGTCCAGTGGCGTCGTGCCCCGCCCGTCACCCTCACCGCTGCGCGTCAGCCCCGGATTCGCACCGGGTTCCCTGGCTCATGGCTGAGTTTGACTGGCATCACGACGGTAGCACCGACAGCCGGTGTCGCCGGGGACGGGCTCTGGCACCATGTCGCCGTGACCGAGAGGACCCGCCGCGACCTGTGTCCCGGCCTGCTGCGCCCATGGATCGCCGACGACGGCGCGCTCGTGCGGGTGCGCGTCCCCGGCGGGATCGTGCCGACTGCGGCGCTGTGCGCACTCGTGGAGGTGGCCCGTGCGCACGGCGACGGCGCGGTCCACCTGACCAGCCGCGCCAACCTGCAGGTGCGCGGTCTCGAGCACGACGGTGGGCGGCTGCCCGAGACCGTCGTCGCCGACGTCATCGCGACCGGGCTCGTACCGTCCACGTCGCACGAGCTGGTCCGCAACATCCTCGCCTCACCGCTGACCGGACGCAGTGGCGGCCGGGCCGATCTACACCCGGTCGTCGCCGGACTCGACGCACGGCTGCGCGCCGAGCCCCGGCTCACCGCGCTGACCGGACGGTTCCTGTTCGTGCTTGACGACGGCCGCGGTGATCTGGTCAGCCGTGACTTGGACCTGGGGTTGGTGGCGCTCGACTCGGACACCGCGCAGCTACGTGCCGGAACCTCGGCGTGGGGGCCCGTCATCCGGCTGGACGAGGCCGCCGCGGCGCTGACCGGGCTCGCCGTACGCTTCGCCGGGCTCGCGGGTGACCGGCCGGACTCACCCTGGCACGTCGACGAGCTGCCCGGCGCCGGCGCCGCGCTGCTGGGCACCGTACTCGACCGTGCCGAGCGGACCCGGGTGAGCACACCTCCACCCGCGCTGGGCAGGATCGTTCAGGATGACGGCCGCGTCACCGCGCACCTCGCGGCTCCCGGCGGCCGAGTGGACGCTCCCCTGCTGGAGGAGATCCGCGCGCTCGGCGCCGGCGAGATCGTCGTCACCCCGTACCGCACCCTGCTCGTCCCCGATCTGGAGAACGCATGAGCCTCACCACACCGGCACGCCGCTACGACTACGTCACCGACGGCGCGGCGATCTACGACGCCTCGTTCGCCACCATCCGTGCCGAGGCCGATCTCTCAGGTGTGCCGGCCGACGCCGAGAAGGTCGCGGTGCGGATGATCCACGCATGCGGCCAGACCGACCTCACCCGCAACCTGGTGATCCACCCCGGCCTGGTGGCCGCCGCCCGCGGGGCGCTGGAGGCGGGGGCGCCGATCCTGACCGACGCGCACATGGTCGCCGCCGGCATCACCCACGCCCGCCTGCCCCGTGACAACGAGGTCCGCTGCTTTCTGCACGAACCCGAGGTCCCGGCGCTTGCCCACCGGTGGGCAACGACCCGGTCGGCGGCGGCGGTGTCGCTGTGGACCGACCACCTCGCCGGCGCGGTCGTCGCCTTCGGCAACGCCCCCACGGCCCTGTTCCACCTGCTGGAGATGCTGCGCGACGGCGCGCCACGACCAGCTGCGATCATCGGTACGCCGGTCGGATTCATCGGCGCCGCCGAGTCCAAGCAGGCGCTCATCGACCTCGCCACCGACGCCCCCGGCCTCGACGTGCCCTATCTCGTGGTGACCGGGCGCCGGGGCGGCTCGGCGATGGCTGCCTCCGCGCTCAACGCCCTCGCCCGGGAGGCGGAGTGACCGGGCGGCTGTCCGGCGTCGGGGTCGGCCCGGGTGATCCCGAACTGATCACGCTCAAAGCCGCCCGGCTGATCGGCGCGGCCCAGGTCATCGCCTACCACCAGGGTGTCGGCAAACAGTCCAACGCGCGCCGCATCGCTGCCGGGCTGTTCCCGGACGACGTGATCGAGGAGGCGCTGGTCTATCCGGTGACGACCCAGAGCACCGAGCACCCGGGCGGGTACGCCGGGGCGATGGCCGACTTCTACGCCGAAGCCGCCGAGCGGCTGCGGGCCCACCTTCGTGCGGGCCGCGACGTGGTCGTGCTGGCCGAAGGCGACCCGATGCTCTACGGCTCGTTCATGTACCTGCACGACCGGCTCGCCGGCGAGTTCGACACGCAGGTCGTCGCCGGTGTGCCCGCCTTCGCCGCCGCCACCGCCACCACCGCCCTGCCGCTGGTCCGGCAGACCGACGTGCTGACCGTGCTGCCGGGAACGTTGCCCGAGCCCGAGCTGGCCCGGCGTCTCGCCGACACCGACGGCGCGGTGATCATGAAGCTGGGCCGGACGTTCACCAAGGTCCGCTCGGCGCTCGAGCAGGCCGGGCGCGTCGAGGGCTCCTGGTACGTCGAACGGGCGTCGATGACCGCCGAGCGGGTACTGCCTGTCGCCGACGTGGACCCCGCCACGGTGCCGTACTTCTCGATCGTGCTGGTCCCCGGCGACACCCGACCCGGAGTGGCCCGTTACGACCTCCCGGCCACCAGGGTCACCGAACCTTGTCCCGGCGCCGAGGTCGTCGTCGTGGGCCTCGGCCCCGGTCCCGATCGGTGGCTCTCCCCCGAGGCGTCGCAGGTGCTCGCCGAGGTCGGCCACGTCGTCGGCTACGGCCCGTACGTCCAGCGCGTCGCGCAGCGCCCCGGACTCGTCCGCCACGCCTCCGGCAACACGGTCGAGCTCGAGCGGGCCCGGCAGGCGCTCGAACTGGCGCTCGCCGGTGAGCGCGTCGCGGTCGTCTCCGGCGGTGACGCGGGCGTCTTCGGCATGGCGTCGGCGGTGTTCGAGGCCGCGGAGGACCCCCGCTACGCCGGCGTCGCCATCCGTGTCGTACCCGGGATCTCCGCCGTCCAGGCGGTCGCGGCGCGCGCGGGCGCGCCGATCGGGGCCGATTTCGCGGTGATGAGCCTGTCGGACCGGCTCAAGCCGTGGGAGGTCGTGGTCAAGCGGCTGCGCGCTGTCGCCGAGGCGGATTTGGTGCTGGCCCTCTACAACCCGCGCTCACGCTCACGCACCGAACAGGTCGCGCAGGCCCGGGCCGTGCTGCTGGAGCACAAGTCCCCCCGGACGGTCGTGGTCGTGGGCCGCGACATCGGCCGGGCCGGGGAGAGCCTCACCGTCACCTCGCTCGGCGAACTGGACCCTGGCAGCATCGACATGAAATGCCTGTTGATCATCGGCGCCTCGGCGACGCGAGTCACCGCGGCCGGACGTGTCTGGAGCCCGCGCTTCGTGCCCTGATCAGCCGCGCACGCGGCGCTCGCGACCGGCCGAGTAGAGGAACGACTCGCCGCCACGGACGTCCCCGGCCAGCGCCGGGCCGACCAGGATGACCGCTGCCTGTCGCAGACCGGCCTGCTCGACCCGGCCGCCGATGTCGGCCAGCGTGCCGCGCAGGATGAGCTCCTGCGGCTGCGACACCCGGTGCACCACGACTATGGGGCAGTCGTGGCCGTAGTAGCCGGCCAGTTCGGCGGCCAGCTCGCGGGTACGCGTGACCGCCAGGTGCAGGGCGAGCGTCGCGCCGGTCGCGGCGAACGCGGCGAGCTTCTCTCCCGACGGCATGACCGTGGACCGGGCCTGCGCGCGGGTGAGCACGACCGACTGGGCCAGCTCCGGGACGGTCAGCTCGGCGCCGACGGCGGCGGCAGCAGCCGCATAGGCCGGCACGCCGGGCGTGACGTCCCACGGGACCCGGGCGGCGTCGAGCCGGCGTGCCTGCTCGTGCACCGCCGAGTACAGCGACGGGTCACCGGAGCACAGCCGTACGACCTCGGACCCGTCGGCGTGTGCCTGGACCAGGTGCGTGGTGATCTGGTCCAGGTCGAGGTGCTGGGTGTCGATCAGCCGGGCGTCGTCACGGCAGTGCTCCAGCACCTCGGCGTCGAGGTACGTGCCCGGGTACAGGCACACGTCGGCGGACCCGAGCAGGCGTACCGCGCGGAGGGTGAGCAGGTCGGCGGCGCCGGGCCCGGCCCCGACGAAATGGACGGTCATGGATCTCCCTTGACGATGGACCACTGGCTGACTGCCCGCGCGGGCGTCCAGCCGGTGAAGCCGCCGAGCGGTTCGGCGCGTTCGACGTGCAGGCGGACGAGTTCACCGCCGCGCCGGCTGTGCTGCTCCAGCAGCACCGCCTCGGTCTCGGCGGTGACACCGTGCACGACGAGCCGTCCACCTGCGCCGAGCGCATCCCAGCAGGTGTCCAGCACGCCGGGGACGGTGGCCCCGCCGCCGACGAACACCGCGTCGGGACGGTCCAGGCCGGACAGGGCCCCGGGCGCCGAACCCTCGACCAGACACAGACCCGGCACGCCGAGGGCAGCGGCGTTGCGGTGCACCAGCGCGGCCCGGTCGGAGCGGGGCTCCACCGCGATCGTCCGTGCCGTCGGCCAGGCCCGCATCCACTCCACACCGATCGAGCCGCTGCCGGCGCCGACGTCCCACAGCAGCTGACCGGGCGCGGGCGCGAGCCGGGCCAGGGCACTGGCCCGCAGGTCACGTTTGGTAATCTGCCCGGCGTGCTCGAACGCGTCGTCGGGCAACACGCCGCCCGAGGCCCAGCCCGGACCGGCACCGCGAACTTCGACGGCGAGAACGTTCAACCGCGGCACGTCGTTCAGGTCCCACCCGGCCGCGGTGGTCGCGGTACACGACTCACCGGCGGCACCGAGGTCACCGAGCACGACCAGCCTGGACTGCCCCCAACCGAGCCCGGTCAGCACCGCGGCCACGGCCGCGGGTGTCGTCTCGTCGCTGGACAGCACGAGCAGCCGGCGCCCGGCCGAGAGCGCAGGCACGATCAGCCGTAGGTCCCGGCCGACCAGGCTGACCGTGGTGACGGACTCAGCCGGCCATCCGAGACGTGCTCGGGCGAGGGCTACCGAGGAGACCCCGGGCACGATCGTCACGCGCTCCGGGCCCAGGACGTCCAGCAGCGTCGTGCCGATACCCGACACGAGCGGGTCGCCGGAGGCCAGCACGACAACCGGCCCTCGCGCGGAGGCGAGCACACCTGGCAGATTGTCCCGCAGCGGCGACGGCCACGCCACGCGCTGCTGGCCGTCGACGGGCGGCACCGCCTCGAGGTGCCGCCGCCCGCCGAGCAGCGTCGCGGCCGCCCGCACCAGCGCCCGGGACGGCTCCGGCAGACCCACCCACCCGTCAGCCCCGATCCCCACCACGGTCACCCGCTCCTCCATGGAGATGCACCCTAGCCGCCCACCGGCCCTTGCCCCGGCCACCGGGGCGTCTATGGTGATGCACAGGTTCGAGGTGCCCCACGACCGTGGTCACGGGGAGAATCTGGGAAGCCGGTGAGAATCCGGCACAGGGCCCGCTGCGGTGATCCAGGCATTGACCTGGAAAGTCCGAAGACCGGCCTCGATCCGATCCACGGCGCATGCCGCGTCTTGGACCGCCATGGCAGATCGAGCGGGAGCCCTACATGCCAGCGCAGTACCCCTTTTGTGCCGTCGTCGGCGCCGACGACATGACTCTCGCCCTCACCCTGGTCGCGATCGATCCGCTCATCGGCGGTGTCCTGATCCGCGGGGAGAAGGGCACTGCCAAGACCACTACCGTGCGCGGCCTCGCCGAGGTGCTCCCGGCGGTACGGGTCTATGCGGGCGACCGGTTCTCCATCGACCCGGACGATCCCTCGGCGGTCTGCCCCGACGGGCCGTTCGACGTGTCCACGCCCGTCGTCGAACGGCCGGTACGCCTCGTCGAACTACCCGTCGGAGCCGGCGACGACCGGGTGACCGGATCGCTGAAGCTCGATGCCGCGCTGCGAGACGGCGTCGTCGCGTTCGAGCCTGGCCTGCTGGCCCGGGCCCATCGTGGCCTGCTGTACGTCGACGAGGTCAACCTGCTGCCGGACCACCTGGTCGACCTGCTGCTCGACGCCGCGGCGACCGGCCGGGTCAGCGTCGAACGCGACGGTGTCTCGGTCGAGCATGCCTCCCGGTTCGTGTTGATCGGCACGATGAACCCGGAGGAGGGCGAACTGCGCCCGCAGCTGCTCGACCGGTTCGGCCTGACGGTCGAGGTCGCCGCCCCGCGTGACCCCGTCCTGCGGGTGCAGGCGGTCCGCCGCCGGCTCGCATTCGACGCCGACCCGGAGGGCTTCGCCACACGCTGGGCCGGCGAGCAGGAAGCCCTGCGCACCCGGCTGGCCGCCGCCCGGCGCTCGCTGGCCGGTGTCGTGCTCGACGACGAGACGCTGACCAGGATCGCCGAGCTGTGCGCCGCGTTCGACGTGGACGGCCTGCGTGCGGACCTCGTCACCGCTCGCGCCGCCGCGGCGCACGCGGCCTGGCGGGGACGTACGCGAGTGACACTCGAGGACATCCGCATCGCCGCCCGTCTCGCGCTGCCGCACCGCCGCCGCCGCAACCCCTTCGACGAGCCCGGCCTGGACCAGGACCGCCTGGACGACCTACTCGGCCACAACGACCCCGACCCCGACCCCGGACCCGACGGTCCCGGCGGCGGTCTGCCCGACGACACCGGGCACGACAGATCGGCCGGGGACGTGCCCGGCTCTCCCGGCGAGAGCCCACCCGTACCGGAGCCCGAACGGCAGGCCGCCACATCGATGGCATCCGCGGGCGAGCCCGCACGTGCCCGCTTGCTGGTCGTGAAAGGAACCGGCGACGGTCAGGCCGGCCGGCGGTCCCGGGCACGAACACCGCAGGGCCGTGTCGCCGGGCAGCGGCGGCGCACGTCCGGCGACGGCCGGCTGCACCTGCCGGGCACCATCACCGCGGCGGCGCCGCATCAGCATTCCCGGGGTGGCTTGACCGGCGGTCGCGGCCTCGCGCTCGTGCCCGGCGACCTGCGCCGGGCCGAGACCGTCGGGCGCGAGTCGAACCTCGTGCTGCTGTGCGTGGACGCGTCCGGTTCGATGGCGGCCCGCCGCCGCATGGAGCAGGTCAAGACCGCTGTGCTGTCGCTGCTGCTGGACGCCTACCGCCGCCGGGACAAGGTCGCACTGGTGACGTTCCGCCGGCACACCGCCGAGGTCGTCCTGCCACCGACCGGCTCGGTCGACGTCGCCTCCCGCCGCCTGGCCGACCTACCGGCCGGTGGCCGGACCCCGCTCGCGGAGGGCCTGGAACGCAGTGGCGAGGTGCTGCGCCGGGAGGCGCTGCGCGACCCGTCCCGCCGGCCCCTGCTCGTCGTGGTGACCGACGGCCGCGCCACCTCCGGCCCGGACCCGCTGGGTCGTGCCCACCGCGCCGCCGCCGCGCTCGCCACCAGCGGTGTCCAGGTCGTCGTCGTGGACTGCGAGACCGGACGATTCCGGCTCGGCCTCGCCGCCCGGCTTGCCACTCATCTGAGGGCCGAGCACGTGCCGCTCGGTGAAGTGACCGCCGACGGGCTCACCGGGGTCGTTCGCACGGCGACCGCTCCGCGGGCGGGGGTGGCCTGATGCCGCAGGGTAAGCCGCTCACCGTCCCGGACGACGGCAGCACCACCCGCCAGCGGCGCAACCGGCCGCTGCTGATGGTCCACACCGGAAACGGCAAGGGCAAGTCGACCGCCGCCTTCGGCATGGCGATGCGCGCCTGGAACCAGGGCTGGGACATCGGGGTGTTCCAGTTCGTGAAGTCGGCCAAGTGGCGCATCGGGGAACAGACCGTCCTGGAGAGGCTCGGGCTGCTGCACGAGCAGACCGGCGAAGGCGGGCCAGTCGAGTGGCACAAAATGGGCTCCGGATGGTCCTGGAGCCGTAAGAGCGGCACCGAGGCGGACCACGCCGCGGACGCCGCCGAGGGCTGGGCGGAGGTGAAGCGCCGTATCCAGGCGGAACGGCACCAGCTCTATATCCTGGACGAGTTCACCTATCCGATGCAGTGGGGCTGGGTCGACGTCGGCGACGTCGTGGAGACACTGGTCCACCGTCCCGGCCGTCAGCACGTGATCGTCACCGGGCGCCGGGCCGACCCCCGGCTGATCGAGGCAGCCGATCTGGTGACCGAGATGCAGCACGTCAAGCACCCGATGGACGTCGGCCAGAAGGGCCAACGAGGCATCGAATGGTGAGCCTTCCGCGGCTGATCGTCGCGGCGCCGGCCTCCGGCCACGGCAAGACCACGGTCGCGACCGGGCTCATGGCCGCGCTGGCCGCGCGCAGGCACACCGTGTCGGGGCACAAGGTGGGGCCCGACTACATCGACCCCGGCTACCACGCGCTGGCCACCGGACGCCCCGGCCGCAACCTCGACCCGCACCTGACCGACCCCTCACTCGTGATCCCGCTGCTGCTGCACGGCGCACGCGACGCGGACATCGCCATCGTCGAAGGGGTCATGGGCCTGTTCGACGGCCGCATCGGCGGCGACGGTTTCGCCTCCACCGCGCACCTCGCGGCCCTGACCGCCACCCCGATCCTGCTGGTCGTGGACGTCTCGCACACCTCGCGCAGCGTCGGGGCCGTCGTGCACGGAATGGGCACGTTCGAGGCCGGCGTCACCGTCGCGGGTGTCGTGCTCAACAAAGCCGGGTCCGCCCGCCACGCCGCCGAGGCGGCCCGGGCGGTGGAATCCACCGGCGTACCGGTGCTCGGGATCCTGCACCGCGACCAGGGTGTCAGCGCCCCGTCGCGCCACCTCGGGCTCGTGCCGGCAGCCGAACGTGAGGAGGCCGCCGCCGCCCTGGACGTGCTGGCCGAGCAGATCGCCCGCCACGTGGACCTCGATGCGGTGCTGCAGGTGGCACGCACCGCACCCGATCTGGACGCCCAGCCATGGGACCCCGCCGCGCACGTCCGGCGGCCGGGCGCCGGATCACCGGTGGTTGCGGTCGCGGCCGGGCGTGCCTTCACCTTCCGGTACGCCGAGACGACCGAGCTGCTGCAGGCGGCGGGCTGCACCGTCGTCCCGTTCGACCCGGCCCGCGACCAGCGGCTTCCCGCCGGGACATGCGGGCTATACCTCGGTGGGGGGTTCCCCGAGGTACACGCGTCCACGCTGAGCGCCAACACGACGCTGCGCCACGAACTGCGCCAGGCCGTCCTCGACGGCGTCCCCACCGTCGCCGAGTGCGCCGGCCTGCTGTATCTGTGCCGCTCCGTCGACGGCCATCCCATGGTCGGGGCGCTCGACGCCGAAGCCGTCATGACGCCGCGCCTCACCCTCGCGTACCACCGTGCCGCACTCGGCTCGGACCAGCTGCTCGGCGAGCGGGGAACCGCTGCCACCGGCCACGAATTCCACCGCACCACCGTCACACCCGGTCACGGCGAGCACCCCGCCTGGCGCATCGAGGGCCGCAATGCCGGATTCGCCTCCCCCAGCCTCAGCGCGTCCTATCTGCACGTGCATTGGGCTGGGCAACCGCATCTGGCCCAGTCGTTCACCGAGGCCGTACACCGGACGGCTGTCTCCTCAGCACGTTAGGAATCACCGTCACATGCAGCTGAACCTCACCGGCCGTAGCGTGCTCGTCCTCGACGGGAGCGCACCCGCCGCCGTCACGGTCAGTGCGCTGCTGCACAAGCGCGCCCTGGTCACCGTCGCCGCGCCGGCCGTGTGCGCCGCGCTGGAGGACCTCGCCCTCCGCGGACGCCTGACCTGGGTCACCACCCCGGTCGACGAGAGCCGGTTCGACGTCGTGCTGCGTACCGTCGCACCCTCGGAGGCCGGGGCACCGGCAGCGGTCCGAACGGCCGGACACGTCACGCTGGTCGGCGCCGGCCCGGGCGATCCAGGGCTGGTCACCGTCGCCGGATGCGCGGCCGTCAAGCAGGCCGACGTGATCCTCACCGACCGGCTCGCCCCGTGGGAGGCCCTGAAGTGGGCGCGCCCGGACGCCGAGATCATCGACGTCACCAAGATCCCGTACGGGCGGAGCACGAGCCAGGAACAGATCAACGCGCTGCTCGTCGAGCACGCCCGCGCCGGACGGCACGTTGTGCGGTTCAAGGGCGGCGACTCGTACGTCTTCGGCCGCGGCTTCGAGGAAGTCACCGCGTGCGCCGAAGCCGGCGTCCCCACCACCGTGATACCCGGCGTGACCTCCAGCATCGCGGCCCCGGAGCTGGCCGGCATCCCGGTCACCCACCGCGGACTCGTGCAAGGCTTCACCGTCATCTCCGGCCACGTACCGCCCGGCCATCCCGACTCGTCGATCGACTACGCCGCCCTCGCCCGCACCGGCACCACCCTCGTGGTGCTGATGGGCATGCGCAACCTCGCGGCCATCGCCGACGCGCTCGTCGCCGCCGGTCTCGACCGGAACACACCATGCGCCGTCGTCGCGGACGCCGCCTCGGCCGGCCAGCGGGTGCTGCGCAGTACCCTCGCCGACGTCGTCGCCGACACCGCCGAGGCCGGCATCGGCGCGCCCGCCGTAACGGTGATCGGCCACGTCGTCGCCCTCGGACCGGCCGCCGTGCAGGCAGTCGCGACAGCGTCGCGTTGCTCCGATACCTGATATGGTCGTGCCACCCTGCTGAAGGAAGCCGGTGTGAATCCGGCGCAGTCGCGCTACTGTGACGCCGCTCGCGGCGAAGCCAGACCCTCCAGCCAGGTCGACCACCCATCGACGGGACGCAGCATCCCAAGGAGTGTCATGCCTCAGGCGACCACGGCCATTCCGGCCGTTCTTCCCACCATCCCCGTTCGCGCGCTCGCCCCCTGGGCGCTGTTCTTCGCGCTGGTCACCGCCGTCGTCCTGTATTTCGTGGGCGCCGAGCAGGGAGCGTTCTCCGTCTTCGAGGGCACCTTCATCCACGAGCTGACGCACGACGCACGGCACGTGCTGGGCTTCCCCTGCCACTGACACCACGCCACGCGGCAGTTCGCCCGGCCCGGCCGGAGTTTTCGTCTTTCCTCGTCACCGGCGCTGCGGGCGTTTCGTGCTGCCCGCGGCCGGCTCTCGAACGGACCCTTGATGACCCCTCGCACTTTTCTCGTTCACGGGCTGCTGGCCGGGCTCATCGCCGGTTTCGCGGCCTTCCTCGTCTCCTACGTCGTCGCCGAACCCCAGGTCGATGCAGCCATCGCCCTGGAGGAAGCCGGTGCCGCCGAGCACCCGCACGACAATGCCACCGCCGAGCAGTCTCACAGCCACGATGAGGAGGAGGCCGAAGTCTCGCGTGGCACCCAGTCCACCGGGGGCCTGGCACTGGGCACCATCCTGGTGGGCATCGTCCTCGGTGGAGCGACCGCGCTCGCTGCCGCCTTCGCCGCCGGGCGTCTGGGCTCCCTGTCCGCACGGGCCAGCACCGCGGTGGTCGCCGCCGTCGGTTTCGTCGCCACCGCCCTTGTGCCGTTCCTCAAGTACCCCGCCACACCACCGGCGGTCGGCTCCGGTGACACGATCAACGAGCGGACCGCGCTGTACTTCGGGTTCTGGGCACTGAGCCTGGCCGCCGCGATCGGCGCCGTGGTCCTGGCCCGGCGTCTGCTGCCCCAGCTTGGCGCATACTCGGCGGTGCTGGCCGGTGCCGGCGCCTATCTCGTGGTCGTCGTGGTCGCCGGGGCTCTGCTACCGACGGTCAACGAGGTCGGCGGCTTCCCGGCCGACACACTCTGGTACTTCCGCATCTCGTCGATCACGACCCTGGCCGCGACTTGGGCGGTCCTGGGTGCAATGCTGACTGGTCTGGTCGGACGCGACGCGGACCGTGCCGCCGAGCGGCTGCGCCGCCAGGAGCTGGCGGCCACGCTCTGAACCTTCCCGGCTGAACCTCGCGTCAGGGTGCGGGCAACGCCCGCACCCACGCCAGGGCGGCGTCCACGTCACGGACCAGCGGCACACCGGCCGGCGGCCCGGCGCGGCGCACGATCACGACCGGCATCGCCCGCTCGGCGGCGACCGCCAGCTTGGCGACCGTGTGGTCACCGCCGGAGTCCTTGGTAACTAGAACGTCCGTGCCCGCCATCACCTCCCGCTCGTGCGCGAGGGTGTAGGGACCGCGGCTGCGCAGCAGCTTCCACGACACCGGCAGGACGATGTCGGGCTCGTCCACCACGCGAACCAGGCACGCGTGCCGGCGCAACGGTTCGACGAAGTGCGCCAGCGACTGCCGTCCGACGGTGAGGAACGGCCGGTCGCCCAGACCGGCCGCCACCCGGGCAGCTTCACTGTGGTCACCGGCCCAGTACCAGGCCGACGCCTCGGGGCGAGCGGCCCAGCCGGGCCGTTCCAAACGGAGCAGGGGAATCCCGGCGGCCGGGCACGCCGCCGCCGCGTTGGCGCTGATCTTCTCCGCGAACGGGTGCGTCGCGTCGACCACGGCACCAACCCGGGTCTCCGCCAGGTACGCGGCCAGTCCTGCGATCCCGCCGAAGCCACCGACGCGGACCTGCCCCACCGGCAGCCGGGGACGCGCGACCCGCCCCGCCAATGAGGTCACGACCACGGCACCGTCGTCGACGAGCGAGGCCGCCAGCGCGCGGGCCTCGCCCGTCCCACCGAGCACGAGAATCCTCACGCGTAGGGTCCGATCACCGGCGCCGCGGGAGCGCCCCGCTCGGCTAGGTTCAGCAGCGCATCGACGTCCAGGTGTTTCTCCGCCAGGTCGGCGAGCAGATCCAGCCGGGCCTGCCGGGCCGCGGCGAAACTGACGCCCGAGGGCGTGAATGTCCGGCCGCTCGCGGTCGCGGCGAGTCCGAGCACGGCGCTGCGCAGGGCGTCGGACTCCAGGCTGCCGTGCCACATCGTGCCCAGTACGTTGCCGTCCCGTGCGCCGCCCAGGAACTCGGTGGCTCCGGCCGCACGGGTGACGTGACCGTGATGAATCTCGTAACCCCACGCGGGCGCGCCCAGCGCTGCACCACTCGGCAGACGCAGCACCTTGCGTGCGGTGAATGTCGTCTCGACCGGCAGCAGGCCCAGGCCAGGTACGCTCGCCGGCCCGTCGGTCTCGACGCCCTCGGGATCGTGCACGTGCCGGCCGAGCATCTGGAACCCGCCACAGATTCCCAGCACCGTACGTCCCGCCTCGGCGTGCCGGACGATCGCCCGGTCCAGCCCGCGCGAGCGCAGCCAGGCGAAATCGGCGATGGTGGCCCGGGTTCCGGGCAGCACCACGAGGTCAGCGCCGGCCAGGTCGTGCGGGTCGGCAGTGAAGACGACGTCCACGCCCGGTTCCAGCCCCAGCGCGTCCACGTCGGTGAAGTTGCTGATCCGCGGCAGCCGTACGACAACCACCCGCAGGTCACGTGCAGCGTCACCGCGCCGGCCCTGCAGGTCGAGCGCGTCCTCGGAGTCCAGCCACACGTCAGATCGCCAGGGCCAAGTGCCTAGGACGGGGCGTCCCACAAGCTCCTCCAGCCGCTGCAGGCCCGGTGCGAGCAACGTCTCGTCACCGCGGAACTTGTTGATCACGAACCCGGCGACGAGGGCCTGATCGGCCGGTTCGAGCAGTGCCACCGTGCCGTACAGTGCCGCGAAGACACCACCACGGTCGATGTCGCCGACCACCAGCACCGGCATCCCCGCGTGCCGCGCCAGGCCCATGTTCACGTAGTCACCGGCCCGTAGGTTGATCTCCGCCGGGCTGCCGGCACCCTCGGCGACGACGAGGTCGTAGCGCGACGACAGATCGTCGTACGCGGCATACGCGGCCTCGGCCAGATGCGTCCGGCCGCCGATGAACTCGCGGCTGCTGATCTCACCCGCGGGCTCGCCCATGACCACGACGTGACTACGCCGGTCCCCGCCCGGCTTCAGCAGCACCGGATTCATGGCCGCCTCCGGCTCTGCGCCCGCCGCCAGCGCCTGCACCCACTGGGCACGGCCGATTTCCGCCCCACCCGCACACACCATCGAATTGTTCGACATGTTCTGTGCCTTGAACGGAGCGACCCGGACACCGCGCCGTGCGAACGCCCGGCACAACGCGGTCGTCACCAGGCTCTTGCCCGCGTCCGATGTCGTGCCCGCCACCATGAGCCGCCCGGTTCGGCGAGCCTGTCCTTCCACCGCCCCAGTATCGCCTGCTGTCCGTCCGCCGGACCGCCGGGCTCGGCGTGGGCGAGGTTCAGCCCGGGCTGGTGTCCGACGCTGCCCACCACTTCGGCCATCAGCAACGTGACCTCCTGGACGAGTTCGTCCATGCTCTGCCCTGTCTGTGACCGGACCAGGGTCAAGGGCGAGTTCGGCGAGCAGCATGAAACCCGGGTGCGCACGGTCTCGTCGCCGATTGCGCCCAGCAGTTCCTCGGCGCCGGCGAAGTCACCGCGGTTTTTGGCCGCGATGACTCCCGCCGCCTGCTGCGCCGCGAGGAACGCCGGCCCGGGGCCGGCCTCGGTCACGGTGCCAGGATGATCGGGTTGCCGACGGCGCGGGGCGCGTCGAACCGCCGGGTCACGTCCGACCAGTTGACCAGGTTCCACAGCCGGTCGACGTAGTCCGGGCCCACGTTCTTGTACTGCAGGTAGTAAGCATGCTCCCAGGCGTCGAAGACAAGGATCGGCGTGGAACCCTGGCCGACGTTGCCGTGGTGGTCGTAGACCTGCTCGACGATCAGGCGCTGCGACAGCGGCTCCCACGCCAGCACGCCCCAACCGGAGCCCTGCACCCCCTTGGTCGCGGTGGACAGCTGCGCGCTGAAGGCATCGAACGAGCCGAAGTGCTCGACGATCGCCGCTTCTAAGAGCTCCTAACGAAATGATGTTGGGCGTGTCCTCGGGACGCGAGGATCGTTCTGTCTGAACGTGAGGAGGGGTGAGCAGCCGCCGTGGGTCGTCTCGGACGAACTCTGGGCCGAGGTCGCACCGCTGCTGCCGCCCCGTCCGCCCCGGCGGCGACGGCTCCCGGGCCGCAAGCCTCTCGATGACCGCAAGGTGCTGTGCGGGATCTTGTTCGTGCTCTACACCGCGATCCCGTGGGAGTACCTGCCCCAAGAGCTGGGTTTCGGCTCAGGAATGACCTGCTGGCGCCGGTTGCGGGACTGGAACGACGCTGGCGTGTGGCAGCGCCTGCACGAGGTGTTGCTCGGCAGACTCCGCGCCGCGGGCCAGTTGGACATGTCCCGGGCGGTGATCGACGGCTCCCACGTCCGGGCGCTCAAGGGCGGCCCAAAACCGGTCCGAGCCCGGTCGACCGCCGCAAGCCAGGCTCGAAACACCACGTCATCACCGACGCGGGCGGCATCCCCCTCGCCACGGCACTGACCGGCGGCAACCGCCACGACGTCACCCAGCTCATGCCCCTGGTCGACAAGATCCCCCGCATCAAGGGCATCCGCGGCCGGCCCCGGCAGCGACCCGACCGCATCTACGCCGATCGCGGCTACGACTTCGACAAGTACCGCCGCGAGCTACGGACCCGCGGCATCACACCTGTCATCGCCCGACGCGGCGTCCCACACGGCTCTGGGCTCGGCACCCGACGCTGGGTCGTCGAGCAGACCATCGCCCTGCTGCACTGGTTCCGCCGCCTGCGCATCCGCTGGGAGATCCGCGACGACATCCACGAAGCGTTCCTCACTCTCGCCTGCGCCATCATCTGCTGGCGCCGACTCCAACGCTTAAAGAGTTAGGAGCTCTAAGTCGCCGGCCGGTGAGGGCTGCGGCGACGTCGTTGGCGCCGTAGGCGGTGCAGCGTGGCCCGCGGCAGACCAGCACGTGCCGCCGGTGCCGGGTGATCTGCGACCAGGCCGGGCTGCGGAACGGCCCTGACGAGCCGCCGAGCGCGGCATGGCCACCGGTGACGGCCTCGATCACCGCATCGATCAGGGCGGGCTGTGCGGCGAGCGGTGCGGTGACGGCGATCGGCACAACCCGGCCGCTGGTCTGCCGCCGGTGTGCGACGGCCCGCCGGATCCAGGTGTCGAGGTAGCGGTCGGGCGGCACGTGGCACGGCACCAGCACGACCTCGGCGTCGTCGGTGGCCGCGTCGAGCGCCGCGTGCAGCAACGGTTGCGCGCCGTCGAGGAAACACCTGTGCACGGGTACGCCCAGACGCGCGGCCACCTGCTCGGCGAGCTGGTGGATCGTGTCGTGGCCAGCGTGGTGGGTGACCGACCGGGCACCGGCAGCACGTGCCGGGTCATGACGGCGGCCGGAACTCAATGACGGTCCGCCCGTCGTGAACCCGCACGTCTGCGTCGACGCCGTACACGTCGGCGAGCAGCACCGGGGTGAGCACCCGTGCGGGTGGTCCCGCGGCGACGACCCGGCCGTGGTGCAGCACGACGACGGTGTCGCAGAACATGACGGCCAGGTTGAGGTCGTGCAGCGCGGCGAGGGCGGTGACCTGCGATCGGCGGACCAAGTGCAGCAGCTGAAGCTGGTGGCCGATGTCGAGGTGGTTGGTGGGTTCGTCGAGCAGCAGCAGTTCCGGCTCCTGGGCCAGCGCGCGGGCGAGCTGGACGCGCTGGCGTTCCCCACCGGACAGGGTCTGCCACTTACGGTCGGCGAACCCGGCCAGGTCGACCCGGCCCAGTGCCTCGACCGCGGCGGCATGGTCGCTGCCGGTGTCGGACCAGCGGGTCCGGCGGTGCGGGATACGGCCGAGCAGGACCACGTCGCGGACGGTCAGGTCGAGGTCGGTCTCGGCGTGCTGGGCCAGCAACGCGATGCGCCGGGCCAGGGCAAGGCGCCGCAGCCGAGCCACGTCGTCGCCTGCGAGTGTGATGTTGCCGGTATCCGGGCGCACCAGGGCGGCGACGGCCCGCAGCAGGGTGGTCTTGCCGGATCCGTTCGGGCCGAGCAGCCCGACCAGGCTGCCCGCCGGTACGGTGCCGGTGACGTGGTCGAGGATGCGGGCGGCGGGCACCGCCCACGAGACGTCGGAGATCTGGAGCATCAGCCGCGTACCTCCCGGCGGCGCAGGATCAGGAAGAACGCCGGCACCCCGACCAGTGCCGTCAGCACCCCGACCGGCAGCTCACGCGGTTCGAAGACGGTGCGGGCGGCGGTGTCGACCCAGATCAGGAAGATGGCGCCGGCGAGCACGGCGACCGGTAGCAGCCGCCGGTGGTCCGGTCCGGTGATCAGGCGGGCGGCGTGCGGGAGGATCAGCCCGACGAACCCGATCGCGCCGCTGACCGCGACCAGCACGGCGGTCAGCAGGGCGGTGCCGACCAGCAGCAGCCACCGCAGCCGGTTCACCTCGACGCCGAGGCTCGCGGCGGCCTCCTCACCGAAGGCGAAGGCGTTGAGGGTACGGGCGTGCCAGCCGACCACTGCCAGCACCACGAGCAGCACCGGTACCGCCCAGCCCAGGGCCGTCCAGTCGGCGCGGGCCATCGACCCGGACAGCCAGAACGTGATGCTCTGCGTGGCGTGCGGGTCGGCCACCCAGATGATCACGAAAGAGGTCAGTGCCGCGCACAGTTGTCCCACCGCGACCCCGGTCAGCACCACGCGCGTCGGCGACAATGCCTCGAACCTCCCGGCCAGGCCCACGACCAGCAGGAACGCGACAAGGGCGCCGAAGAAGGCGCCGCCGGTCAGCGCGGCTACACCACTACCGATGCCGGCCACGACCACCAGGACCGCGCCCAGCGACGCCCCTGAGGAGACCCCGAGCAGGTACGGGTCCGCCAGGGGATTGCGGGTGACGGTCTGCATGACCGCACCGGCCGCGGCCAGGCCCGCCCCCACCGTGGCGGCGCCGAGAACCCGGGGCAAACGTAGGTCCCAGACGATGTGGTCGCGCAGCAGCGGCACGTCCGAGTTCGCGAGTCCCAGGTGGCCGGCGACGACCGTCCACACCGTCCCGACAGTCAGGTCGGCCGGGCCGATGGTGACCGCGACGGCCACCGACAGCACCAGACCGGCGACCAGAGCCAGCACGAGCGCGGCCAGGCCGACCGCCCGCACCGGGCGGTGGGTGCGCACCGGGGCGGGCCGGGTGGTGACGGCGGTCAGCTCGGGGCCCCGGACGGCAGCGCGGCGATGCCCTGGGCGAGGGCTTCGACGCCGAGGACGTTGCGGACACCGGCCGTGGTTGACGAGAACGGGATCACCACGTACCACTGCTGTTTGACCGCGGGCAGGTCCTTGAGGGTGCGGTGCCCGGCGAGGAAGGTCTTCTTCTGCGCGGCGGGATCCCAGCTCGCGTCGACGAGCACGATGACCTCGGGGTTGCGGTCGGTGACGGTCTCCCAGCTTGTGTCGCCCCAGCTGCCGGTGAGGTCGGCGAAGGCGTTGGTGACCCCGGCCGCCGACATGATCATGTTGGGGGCGCCGCAGCAGGCGCCGACGCTCGGGGCGTCACTGCCGCCGTCCCACCACAAGACCTTGACGTTGCGGGCGGTGCCTGCGGCCGTGGCGATGCGGCCCTCGTGGTCGGCGATCAGCTTCTCGCCGCGGTCGCTCACCCCGAAGATCGCCGCGAGCTCGCGGATCTCGGTGAACACGTCGCCGATGGCGAGCTTCGCCGGCCGGGTCTGCGCCGGGCACCCGGCAGGGGAGACGTAGCTGCCGACGCCGAGTTTCTGCCAGTCGGCGCGGTCACCGACCCCCTCGTCACCGAACGCGCTGTTGTACGACGCGTACACGAAATCGGGTTCGGCCTCGAGCAGCTTCTCCTTGGTCGGGTACTCCTTGGCCAGCACCGGGATCTTCGCGTAGGCGTCCGCGTAGGCGGGCAGGATCGCGTCGTCGAGGTAGGCCGTGCCGATCATCCGATCTTGCAGGCCCAGGGCCAGCATGATCTCCGTGGCGGCCTGGTTCATTGTGACGACCCGCATCGGTGGCGCCGTGATGGTCACCGGGGTGCCGCAGTTGGTCACCGCGACCGGTCCAGCGGACACCGCCGGTGGTGCGGCAGCAGGCTTGGCATCGGCGCCGCAGCCGGTGAGCAGCACAGTGGACAGCAACAACGGCGCGGCAACGCGCCAGGGCATGGGGAACCGCACAGCGGGACCGCCTTCCAACACCTCGTGGACGGGGACGAACGTGCCGTGGCCGGTCTCCTGGCTGACGGGACAAGCAACCGCCGGCCGGCCTTCCCAGGCATCTCTGCCCAGTGACCTCGCGAAACGACGAGGGCCGACGGTCTCCCGATCACAGTGGCGAGGGCCGCGCCGGCATCACACCGGCTTCCCGAACACCACGGCGTCCCCACCATAACGGCCCGCGCTCGCCGCGGATCCGGTCCGGGCACCCGCTGTGGGAAATCCGACGCGCCGGACCGGCCTCGGCGTGGCTGTCGGCCCGCAACCCATCCGGCTCCTTTCTCGTGCGCGGTGGCTGGGCGAGGGCACGTGATCGACAGTGAGCGCCGTGGCTGAGGCTGAGCAGCAATACGTGAGCGCAGGTGCGAGGCCACGTCCGCCGGCGACCGGCTCCTCGGTCGTGGGCATGAGGCCGGCGATGCAGACGTCGAAGAGCTCGACGAGCGAGCACGGTACTTCGCGATCTGGATCGCCATCCGACCTGCGTTGCCGACGGCGCCGAGGACAAGGACGCGCTGGCCCGCGGTGAAGTTGATGCGGCGCGTCAGCGCGATCCAGGATGACATCGCCCGGGTTCATGGCGGTGGCGATCCGCACCGGGTCCACGCCGTCGGGTAGAACCACGCTGCGCGAGGGTCGATCAGGGTGCGTTCGGCGAAGGTTCCAAGGGGCGTATCGTGCAGGACCACGCAGCGGACGTTGCCCTTCTCGTCGCGTACCACGCCGTCCACGCCGGGGACGAGCGGGAAGATGTTGTTGCTGGTCCCCGGCGATCGGCATCTGGGCGGCGACCAGTGCGCTGGGCTTCGCCGCCGGGCCGCCGATCGGCGGACTCGTCCTGGCTCACCTGCCCTGGGGTGCGATCTTCCTGGTGAACGTCCCGATCGTGGTGATCTGCCTGCTCGCCGGCCGGATACTGGTCCCGGAATCGCGGGACCCGACCGGTGGGCGTCTCGACCTGGGCGGGGCGACGCTGTCCACCGCCGGCCTGACCGCGATCGTCTCCCCGGGTTCCGCCCACGTCCCCGCCGGTCAGGTGGCCAGGCGCAGGTGACGCCGCTGCCGCAGCCGCACCGCGACAGCCCGCCACGACCAGCAACGTGAGCGCGGCAGCGAAGGCCAGCCCGTCGGTCAGGCCTGCCTCCAGCTCGCGCAACGTGGTGGAGCGGTAGGTGGACGGCGAGCGACGCCGGTCCCGATCCGGGCCGGCGTCGCTCGCCGTCGGGCTCAGAGTGTGGTTTCGCTGGTGAGGCCGAAGTAGTCGTGCCATTTGGTGCTGGGGGCGAAGGT